>NZ_JBBHKW010000003.1:0-263506 GCF_037482625.1 Corynebacterium sp. H128
GACCACAGTTACCCGTCGGCCGGCAAGCACCGAAGCCACCGCATGGTCCCTTATCTTCTGTGTTGATCGTTGAACCACCACGAACCACCTTTCTGGTTTGTGGTGCATTCACAGCTTGACACCGCCCTTGGGTTTTCGAGTTCTTGGATTCGAGAAGGCGCACACCAGGCACACACCAAGCACACAAAAAGGCCCGCAAGAACAATTCTTGCGGGCCTTAACGACGAAAAACTACTCAGTTGCAGCTTCTACGTCAGCAATTGCTTCGGCAGCTTCTGGAGAGATCTCGGAGAAGGTGCCTTCAGGAATCGGTTTCGGGTTGGAGGTAAACACGAACTTCGCGTCTTCACCCTTGGACTCGCCATCCCAGTTCTCAACTTCAACCTTGACGATTTCACCGGCACCAAACTCGCCGTAGAGAATCTTCTCGGACAACACATCCTCGATCTCACGCTGGATAGTACGACGCAGCGGACGCGCACCGAGTACCGGGTCAAAGCCACGCTTTGCCAGCAGCTTCTTGGCCTGGGGGCTGAGTTCGATGCCCATATCCTTGGCGAGCAGCGCAGTCTCAACTCGAGCGATCAGCAGATCCACCATTTGAACGATCTGCTCCTGATTGAGCTGGTGGAATACCACGATCTCATCGATGCGGTTCAAGAACTCAGGGCGGAAGTGCTTCTTCAGCTCATCGTTGACCTTGCCCTTCATGCGCTCGTACTGGCCGTCGTGGTCCATCTCCGAAACTCCGGAGAAGCCCATCCCCACGGCCTTGGAGATATCACCAGTGCCGAGGTTCGAGGTGAAGATCAGGACAGTGTTCTTGAAGTCCACTACCCGACCTTGGCCGTCGGTCAGACGGCCGTCTTCCAGGACCTGGAGCAAGGTGTTGTAGATCTCCTTGTGGGCCTTTTCAATTTCGTCGAAAAGCACTACGGAGAACGGCTTGCGGCGGACCTTCTCGGTCAGCTGACCGCCTTCTTCATAACCGACGTATCCCGGAGGAGCACCGAAGAGGCGCGACGCGGTGAAGCGGTCATGGAATTCGGACATGTCGATCTGGATGAGGGCGTCTTCCTCGCCGAAGAGGAATTCGGCGAGTGCCTTAGACAGCTCAGTCTTACCCACGCCAGACGGACCTGCGAAGATGAAGGAACCAGAAGGTCGCTTAGGATCCTTCAGGCCGGCACGAGTGCGTCGGATGGCGCGAGATACCGCCTTGACGGCGTCCTCTTGGCCAATGATGCGCTTGTGCAGCTCGTCCTCCATGTGCAGCAGCCGAGAAGACTCTTCCTCTGTCAGCTTGAACACCGGGATGCCGGTCCATGAGCCCAGCACCTCAGCAATCTGCTCCTCGCCGACTTCTGCGATCTCCTCAAGATCACCGGAGCGCCACTGCTTTTCCTTCTCGGAGCGCTCCTCGCCCAGCTTGCGTTCCTTGTCACGCAACCCAGCGGCCTTTTCAAAGTCCTGGGCATCAATCGCGGCTTCTTTTTCACGTCGCACATCGGCGATACGCTCGTCGATCTCACGGAGGCCTTCTGGGGCGGTCATACGCTTGATGCGCATGCGGGCGCCAGCCTCGTCGATGAGATCGACTGCCTTATCTGGCAAGAACCGGTCATTGATGTAGCGGGAGGACAAGTTAGCGGCGGCGGCGAGTGCGCCATCAGTGATGGAAACGCGATGATGCGCTTCGTAGCGGTCCCGGAGACCTTTAAGGATTTCAATAGTCATCTCGACGGACGGCTCCGGCACCTGGACTGGCTGGAAGCGGCGCTCAAGAGCTGCGTCCTTTTCGATGTGCTTCCGGTACTCATCCAGAGTGGTGGCGCCGATGGTCTGTAGTTCGCCACGGGCGAGCTTCGGCTTCAGCAGCGAAGCTGCATCGATTGCACCTTCCGCGGCACCAGCCCCCACCAAGGTGTGGATCTCGTCGATGAACAAAATGATGTCACCGCGCTGATTGATCTCCTTGAGCACCTTCTTCAAGCGCTCTTCGAAGTCACCACGGTAGCGGGAGCCTGCAACCAAGGAACCAAGGTCGAGCGAGTACAGCTGCTTATCCTTCAGTGTCTCCGGAACCTTGCCGTTGACAATGTCTAGCGCGAGGCCTTCGACGACAGCGGTCTTACCCACGCCTGGCTCACCGATCAAAACTGGGTTGTTCTTGGTGCGGCGAGACAGCACTTGCATGATGCGCTCGATTTCTTTCTCGCGCCCCACTACTGGGTCCAACTTGCCGTCGCGAGCTGCCTGAGTGAGGTTGCGCCCAAACTGATCCAAAACGAGGGAATTGGAACGATCCCCCGCACCGCCCTGTGGAGCAGTACGCCCACCGGGTGCTGCGCCGGCGCCTGCTAGGTTCGCGCCACTTTGATCATCAGGGCTTCCGCCCTCGCCCTCGTAGCCGCTGAGCAGTTGAATTACCTGCTGGCGCACGCGTGGCAGGTCAGCGCCGAGCTTAACCAATACCTGGGCAGCAACTCCGTCGCCCTCGCGAATCAGGCCGAGCAGCAGGAACTCAGTACCGATGTACTTGTGCCCCATTTGTAGTCCCTCACGAAGGGATAGCTCCAGGACCTTCTTAGCTCGCGGTGTAAACGGAATATGCCCAGTCGGCGGCGTGGTGCCATGACCGATGATCTCCTCTACCTCGCGACGTACGTCCTCGAGGTTGATGCCCATGGATTCCAGCGCCTTGGCGGCAACGCCTTCGCCTTCAGAAATCAGGCCGAGCAGGATGTGCTCCGTGCCGATGTAGTTGTGATTAAGCATGCGAGCTTCATCCTGGGCGAGGACAATGACGCGTCGGGCGCGATCCGTAAACCTCTCGAACATGACTCTCCTCAGTTTTGTTTGTTAATTGCACCTACTCTAACGCGATGATCGCGCAAGAATTTCCACTTTGTGCACGCCCCATGACTTATCGACATGAAAAACCGCCCCTACCTGCAAAAAAGACGCTGTACGCCATAAGCGAACAGCGCCATATCTGGGCGGAATGGCTTACATATACCAGCGAGGGAGCGTGTTGAGGGAGGGGTTCATTACCAGGCAACCCCAGGTAGCAACCATTTGCACTGGCTGGATTTCCGCACTGCCGGACACTTGCTGGACACACTGCCCAAGTGGCCCGAAAACCCCTGGATTCCCTGCTGCAATGGCATCTGGCACCGCCATGCCGAGGAATGATGCCTGCATTGTGCTCATGAGCGCTTGGTCCTGCAGGCGCTCAATAGGAGTTTTTGCTTGTTCCCGCGCAATTTCGGATGGGTGCCGCGGAACTTCGTATGCAGCGGCTGTAGGGGCGCCCGCAAGGAAGGCAAGCAGCGCGACAGCTAGGCCAATATGTTTCTTCATGAAAGTTAATACTATTTCAATAACGCGCCTCACGCTCAAAATCCGATTGGAAATATTGACCACCCGTAGGATCGACAACTATGAGAACTCTCGTCCGCCGCACCGGCACGCTCGCAGGACTATTGGGTGGCGTCGCTGTCGCCCTATCCGGGTATCAGGCAGCTACCACCACTTTCCAGACCTGGCCCGCCTTCAAAACCCCACAGCAAAAGCTGATTGCCCACTATTCCTATTTCACCTTGTGGTCGAACATCATCGGCACGGTTGTGAGCGCGCAGTACGCCGTCGGGAAGCGACCCACGCGGCTGGCATTCTTAAGAATCGACGCCGTGACAATGCTGGCGATAACCGGCGTGGTTTTCAATACCCTGCTTGCCAAGACAACGGTGGTGGAAGGCCTGGGAAAAATCACAAACCCGATAGTTCACACCATCATGCCGATTGCAGTTCCGTCACTCTGGCTCCTCGATCGGCCGAGCGCCCCGACTAAAGATGTCACTCCCAGCTCAGCTGCTTTCGCCTTCGCAATCCCGATCCTGTGGGCTGGATATACTTTCGGGCGTGGCGCCCAGACGGAGGGCTACTATCCCTATGATTTCCTCAATCCCACCATCCTGGGCTACCCCACCGCCGTGCGAAATGTGTGCGCAGTGGGGGCTGCAATAGGTGCACTGATCTGCGCCATGGCGGCCGCCGAGCACGCTGTGGCTTAAACCGCTTTTCGACGCCACTGAGGTTGCACACTCAGGAATGCCAACGAACACCTCCAGCCTTGGAGGCATTCGTTGCGGGCTGTTGTTTTAAGCCTCTGGCTTGACCATCGGGAACAGTACGGTCTCGCGGATGCCTAGGCCGGTGAGGGCCATGAGAAGGCGGTCAATACCCATGCCGTTGCCGGAGGTTGGTGGCATGCCTTGCTCCATGGCGCTGAGGAAGTCCTCGTCCAGCACCATTGCTTCATCATCGCCGCCGGCTGCGAGACGCGCCTGATCCTCAAAGCGCTCGCGCTGGATGACCGGGTCGACCAGCTCGGAGTAGCCGGTGGCCAGCTCGAAGCCGCGCACGTACAGGTCCCACTTCTCGGTGACACCCGGCTTGGTGCGGTGCTGACGGGTAAGTGGCGAGGTTTCCACTGGGAAATCCCGGACGAAGATCGGGCCGTGGAGCTGATCTTCGCAGAGCATCTCCCAGATTTCTTCCACGAGCTTTCCGTGTCCCCAGCCACCCTTGGCGGGCACATCCAGGCCGATAACCTTGGCAATCTCCTTCAATTCCGCGACAGTGGAGTCGATCGTGACCTCCGGCTGACCTGGGAACTTCCGCTGCAGAGCTTCGTTGAGGGAAGGGTACATCTCAATTTCCTGCCACTGGCCACCGAAGTCGTACTTGGTGCCGTCGGCAAGCGTGACCTCTAGGGTGCCAAACACTTCCATCGCCACAGACTGAATCAGGCGCTTGATCAGGTCAGCGCCGTCATCATAGGTGCCCCATGCTTGGTAGGTCTCCAGCATCGCGAATTCTGGGGAGTGCGAAGAATCGACGCCCTCATTACGGAAGTTGCGGTTCACCTCGAAGACACGCTCGATGCCGCCGACGACGCAACGCTTGAGGTAGAGCTCCGGCGCAATGCGCAGGTAGAGGTCGATATCCAAGGCGTTGGAGTGGGTCTGGAAGGGGCGGGCCGCAGCGCCGCCGTGCAGGGTCTGCAGCATCGGGGTTTCCACTTCCAGAAAGCCTTCGTTCTCCAGGAAGTGGCGCAGTGCGCGCATGACCTTGATGCGGGTCATGGCGTTCTCACGGGCAGCCTCGCGCATGATCAGGTCGGTGTAGCGGTGACGCACGCGCGAGTCTTCGGACATGTCGGCGAATGCCACCGGGAGTGGCCGCAGGGACTTAGCTGCCATGGCCCATTCGGTTGCCATGACGGAAAGTTCGCCGCGCTTGGAAGCGATAACCCGGCCACGCACGGAGACGAAGTCACCGAGGTCTACGTCTGACTTCCATGCTGCGAGACGCTCTTCCCCTACTTCTGCGAGAGAAAGCATCGCCTGGATTCGGGTGCCATCGCCTTCCTGAATGGATGCGAAGCAGAGCTTGCCGGTATTGCGGACGAAGATGACGCGGCCGGCGATGGCCACTTCATCGTTCGTCTCCTCGCCGACGTTGAGGTTCACCACGCCGTCGATAGGCGCAACGCCCTCGGTGAGGACGTTGTACTTAGCCCGCACATCCTTGATCGAGGTGGTGCGATCCACAACGACAGGATATGCGTCCGTACCTTCACTGAGCAGGCGCCGCCGCTTATCACGGCGAATCCGCAGCTGCTCCGGGAGGTCTTCGGCTTGGGCTTGGGTATTCTTCGCATCAGTCACGGTTATCTAGCGTAGTCCATGCCCAAGGACCTGTATTAACTGACGAGCCAGTCATTCGGCGAGAACAGCTCGAAATGCAGCGCCGCTGGCTGCTCCGGCAATGCCGCAATCTGATCGCGTACGTTTTGCAGGAAGCCACTGCCGCCGCATAGGTAGACATCCGCACCTGACGGAATGCGCCCTGCTACTTCGAGTCGCTGCCCCTCGGAACGGAAGAACTCATGGTGGTTCTGGGCCAGCTGCTGTGTCTGCGCGCGTTGGGCGTAGGTGTCAGCAGATTCGTCCGCGTGCAGCACCACGACCTCTCGGCCAGAATCCTGCAACGCGGCGAGCATCCCGACCATAGGAGTGGATCCAATCCCCTGTGAAATCAGCACCACGGGGTTGCTTCCTTCTTGGAGCACCAAGTCACCGGCAGGAAGGGTGATGTCAACTTCTTCGCCCATCGCTAGGTTCTGATGGAGGAAGGTGGAGACCTCGCCGTCCTGCTCGACTGCGATGACCCACCTTCCTTGCTCTGCACTGACTAGCGAGTACTGGCGAAGCTGGCGCGCGCCGTCTGGCAAACGCACACCAATGGAGGTGTACTGGCCAGGCAGCGCTTCACCCAAGTCCTCCGATTCGAAGGTGAACAGCGAAACGCTGTCCGTGAGCTGTTCTTTCGCCATCAGCCGGGCGCGGCGGAATACGTCACCGGGTTCGACCTGGGCGGAGGCGTAAAGGTCGTTTTCAAAGTCCACTAGGACATCTGTCATTAGCCAGTAGACGGCATCCCAGGCCGCTGCGACCTCCGGCGTGACTGCCTCGCCGAGAACTTCGACGATGGCTTCGAAAAGGTTATCGTGGACGATCTGGTATTGGTCTTTGGTAATTCCAAGGGAAACGTGCTTGTGGGCGATGCGGGAGAGCATCTCTACGGGATCCGGCGCATTGGGGTCCACGAGCATGGACGCGAATACTGCGATTGAGGCAGCCAAGGCTTTCTGTTGCTCGCCCTGCTGCTGGTTGCCGCGGTTAAAGGTGTCCTTGATCAATTCTGGGTGTTTGGCGAACATTTTGTTGTAGAACAGCGGCGTGATTTCGCCGATGTGAGCGCCCACAACAGGGAGCGTCTCCTTGATCGTTTCTTCATGCTCTGGGCTGAGTCTGCGGGTTTTAGTATCGGGCTGATGTGCCACGTGCATGATTTTGCCTTTGCGTGCTAGGTGGGTGAAGGCATCCCCAAGGCGACGGCAGTTTTAACCTGAGTATCGCGCAAGAGTTCCGCCACGGTGAAATCATCCAAAGAAGCGAAAAAAGCTTCTTGAGCTGCGGCAAGACGGTGGCGCAAGAGACAATCCCTTGCAGCGTAGGGGCAGGCAGGCTCCTTGCAGTTGATCACTTCGCCTCTACCTTCAAGCTGACGCAGGACAGCTCCAACACTCAGAGCTTCTGCCTCTTCTTGCAGGTAGACGCCACCTGCTCTACCCCGAACACTTCGCACGACGCCCAGCTCTGCCAGCTTTGCGACGACGCGAGCCACATGCGCCTCGGATGCATTGATGTCGACGGCGAGATTGGCCACGGTGCTACGACGATCCACTGGAGTTACCAGACCGCGGGAGTAGTCGCCGAGCTGCATCAGAAGCCGCAGACCGAGATCCGAAAAGCGTGTCAAGCGCATGAATGACATCCTAGCTTAAATATGAGTCTGGAATACATCTTTAATTCCAACTGTCCGTCTTGATCCTACTAGTGCGACGATCCACGCTAGCCTTCACTAAGAATTCACCACGACGTAACTTTCATTCCCCTCTGCGGCAAGAAGCACAGTTTACGGTTCCACACGTACCGCCCATCGCTTCATTGGCGCAGCCCTGCCCTGAAGTGCTTACAACAGAACATGGAGGCCCCAAGTGGGACTTAAGGGATTGAACCTTTTCACCTCAAGCCGCAGCTCGCTTACCTGTACCTACAAGTGTGGCAACGCCTGCTTCGGTGAGTGTGCCAACGACTCCGGCAACGAATACTTCGGAGACATCACCCGCCGCTCCGCATTGAAGGCTGGCGCAGTCACCGTACTCGCGGTTGGTGGTGCATCCGCACTTGCGGCCTGCTCCCCTTCCGAGCAAAAGGACTCCGGTTCCACAGGATCTTCCGACACCTCTTCCGCAAAGAAGACCCCAGTCAAGTCCAGCGAAGGCATGCAATTCACGCCAGTGGAGCCAAACACTGAGACCGAGGTCAAGATTCCTGAGGGCTACGAACAGTCTGTGTTGATCGCGTGGGGCGATCCTGTCATCGAGGGTGCACCGGAGTTTGACGTCGAAAAGCAGACCCCTGCCGACGCCGAGAAGCAGTTCGGGTTCAACAATGACTTCGCCGGCCTCCTCGAACACCCTTCAGACAGCAAGCGGATGGTCTACGTGTGCTCTCACGAGTACAGCACCGAACCAAACATGTTCAAGGGCTACGACGAAGAAAATCCAACCGAGGACCAATTCAAGATCGGCCTGGCAGCTCACGGGCACACCATCCTGGAGGTTTCCAAGGTCGAGGGTACCGGCGAGCTGAAGCGCGAATTCGGCCCATTGAACCGTCGCATCACGGGCACCACTCCATTCAAGTTCACCGGACCTGCTGCCGGTTCTGATCTGCTGAAGACCGAAAAGGATCCCGAAGGCAAGACCGTCCTGGGCACCCTGAATAACTGCTCTGGTGGCATCACCCCATGGGGCACCATGCTCTCGGGCGAAGAAAACATTGACCAGTACTTCGGCAACGCCGACAAGCTTTCTGACGACGACGCCAAGAAGAAGCTCAAGCGCTACGACATCAAGGGAGAGGCGACCGACCGCAAGTGGGAGCGCTTTGATGACCGCTTCGATGTCTCCAAGACCCCGAATGAGCCAAACCGTTTCGGCTGGCTCGTCGAAATCGACCCGATAGACCCCAAGTCCACGCCAGTCAAGCACACCGCTGTCGGCCGCTTCAAGCACGAGGCTGGCAACATCCACATCGCCAAGAATGGTGCAGTAGTCTGCTACTCCGGCGATGACGGACGCAACGAGTACCTGTACAAATTCATCTCCACGCGCAAGTTCAAGGAGGGTGACCTCGAGAACAACATGAAGATTCTCGACGAAGGCACCTTGTACGTTGCACAGTTCGAGGGTAACTCTCCGAAGGACGAGTTCGATGGCTCCGGCAATCTGCCGAAGGACGGCGCTTTCGACGGCAAGGGCAAGTGGGTCAAGCTACTGACGGCCAAGGAAGATGGGTCCGCCGAGTCCCACGTCGAGGGCATGTCGGTCGAGGAAGTTGCCGTTTACACCCGTCAGGCAGCTGACAAAGTAAAAGCGACGGCGATGGACCGCCCTGAAGACGTTGAAGTTTCCCCCAAGACCGGCCTGATCTACATCGCGCTGACGAACAACAAGTACCGCGGCGCAGCCGAAGAGGGCAAGAACTACCCAGAGGTTGCCGAGTGGGCACCAGTGAAAGAAAACAAGAACGGCCTGGTCATGGAAATGGATGATGACCACGCCGGCGAATCCTTCACCTGGAACCTGCTGTTGGTTTGTGGCGACCCAGAAGAGGCTTACACCTACTTCGGTGGCTTCGACAAGAAGAAGGTCTCCCCAATTTCCTGCCCCGATAACGTAGCCTTTGACTCTCACGGCAACCTGTGGGTCTCCACCGATGGCAACGCACTCAAGTCCAACGATGGCCTTTACGCAGTGGCTGTCGATGGCGACAACCGCGGCGAACTGAAGTGCTTCCTGACCGTTCCTAAGGGCGCCGAGACCTGTGGCCCTATCGTCAGCGACGAGCGCGTGATGGTAAACGTGCAGCACCCGGGCGAAGGCGACGACGCTTCCGCAGACAAGCCAGTCATCCACTGGCCAGACGGTGGCGACGCAGTTCCGCGTCCAGCCGTGGTTGTGGTTTGGCCTAAGAAGGGCAAGGTTGGCGTAGAAGCCTAAGCTGTCGATTAACCCGACGCCTCAAGCCCAGTGGAATTCCACTGGGCTTTTGCGTTGTCGCTGACGGAACCACCTGCTACGCTGCCGACGCCGCGCGTTTAGCTGGGTACGTCCAGAAGTGGCTGCAGTCGGCTACGTGTAATGCACAACCGGAAGTCTCGACCCCACTACGGTGGGCCTAGCACTGCTTGCTGTGGCGCTAGTTGCCGCTAACCCATCATCGCAACGATGACGGAACTGACTTCTTCAGACTCCGCCATGGCCAGCGCTTCCCGCTGCAGCTGCGCTGCTTCGGCGATCTTGCGCTGGGCCTCCGGCAGCACCGCACGCTCCGCGTCCGGCACCCGGATAGAATACCCGCCCATTTCGGAAACCAGCAGTTCCGCGATGGTTCGGCTCAGTTCGTCCTCCGACGTAGAAACGACGAAGGCCCCTGAGTCGAGCGGATGCATCGCGATAGCCACGGAGCCTAGCTCAGCGAGAACGTCGCTTCCCGCGCCGAGCGCGGAATGCAGCACGATATGTTTGCCCGTCATCGTTTGCTCCAGCCGCGAAATCACGTCGGGCAGGAGCTCGGACTCCAAGGCCAGCAGCACAGCACTGTAGTCGCCGAGATCGGACCAAGGAACATCGTGAGTGCAGGTGTGTCCGGCGTCGACAAGCCGGCTCGCGAGGGCGCGCCCCGCGGAGGACGTGCCGACCACCGCGATGTTGAGCCGCGGCGCACCCACTACTTGTTCTTCTTCAAGTTGGCCAACAGGTCCGCAACCGAGATCGCGTCGGAGCGCTCATCGCGGCGACGGCGTCCATGCGCCTCAGCTTCCGTCTCGGAGTTCTTCGCGGGAGCATCCAACTTCACGGCGGCGAAGGAGCCGGTATCAAACCGACGTGCGCCTGAATCTGCTGCATCCTTCAGAGAAGTTTGCTCCTCCTTAGGCTCCTGCCTTGGCATCTGCTCTAAGTTGATCACTTCAGTAGCCGGCTCCGCCTCTGGGCGAGTATCCCACTTAGCCACCCATTGGGACACCCAATCAGCACCCGGATCTTCGCGCTGGTCTTCCTCAACTTCGGCTGCTGGTTTACTTGCGGTCGGCGTGGCAGGTGCAGTGCTTCGGGAGTCCGCCGGCTCTGCGACCTGCTCGGAAGTTTCCGCAGTCCACCTGCGCGAATCCATCGCCGAGGCCGGAGCGTCTGTATAAGAACGCTGATCTTCGGTTTCTTGCTGTGGCAGCGAAACTGCTTCTGTCTCCGCCGTGATCGGATGCGAATCTTGCTGCTTAGCTTTCATCTTTTCGGCCGCAGCTTCAATTTCTCGGATTCGGCTGGCCTCGGCGGTGAGGGTTGCCGGCTCATAGCCGAGGTCGCGCCCAGATAGATCCTCTAGCTGCTGTCGGATCTCCACTAACTGATCACGAATGTCCTGCAGGAGCTGAGTATCTTGGACAGAGGCTGCGACAGCTTTCTCTTCTGCCAGCTCAACCTGACTGTTTTTGACTTGGTTTTCGAACTGGTAGCGCTGTTCCTCACTACGGGCCCGTTCCTCGGCTGCGATGCGCCGATACTTGGACACCATGAACAGGCCAATGAACGCGGCCCACAATGCTGCGAGGACTGCGACCTTCATCGCCGCATCGCTATTGGAAAAGAGCATCACAACACTGGCGATGACGGCGAGTACCACGAGCACAACCAGCATGATCTGACCACGATCAATGCCAGCCTCGGGGTTTTCTACATCAAAATCCTGGTTATCCGCTGCGCTCATGTTTAACCAATCTACCTGCTAGGCGTACTCTCCGTCGGTAGGCGGTGGGGTCTCGCAGTTTCTTTCTAGGTATAGTCCTGAAAAACACAGCGCGATGCCGCCAAGTGTCGAAGCGATCACTCCCGGCGCATCTTCCGCAGCAGCCGAAAGGTCTGCAATCCGGGGAAGGACATACAACGCCATCCCGAAGTAGGCCCCACCGACCAAACTTCCCGTCCACGCGGAGGCTTTGCCAATGATCAGGAACTGGGCAGCCTGCAGTGGGCTGAGCTGAGAAGAATCCATCCCAATCCGGCCGCTTTCCTTCCGATCCTTAATACGCCAGGCCAAGATCAGGCACACCAAGGCCATGATCCACAGCGTCAGGGAAGCGCTGAGCGAGGTGCTCACCATGTTGCCGTAGAAAGCCCAGGTCAATATCAGTGCAGCACAGGCTACAAAAGCCCCAGCGAGCGCGAGTAGCGGAATGTTAGTGCGTTTCACTATGCAATCGCCTCGAAGCTCGAAACCTTACGTACCTGGGCAATGTTGTCCTCGCTGATCACGCCTAGGCTGCTCCGGAGCGAAGCCCCCAGCATCCGCGCGTTTGGTTCTACCTCGAGCCACGGCACGAGGACGAAGGCGCGCTCTCGTGCCCACGGATGCGGCAAGGTCAGCACGGGATCTTCGGATACGACCTCGATGCCGTCGACAAGGCACTGCACGATGTCAACGTCCAGGGTGCGCGGCCCCCAGCGCACTTCACGACGACGATCCCCAGCCGCCTCGACCTCGTGGGCAGCCTGCAGCAGCTGCATCGGACTGCGCTCGGTTTCAATGATGAGGATGGCGTTAAGGAATTCGTCCTGGTCTTCAACTCCCCACGGCGGGGTGGCGTAGACGCTGGACGCTGCGAGGAGCTCGGGGGCGAAATAGTCATAGGCCGACCGCAGCAGTGCGAATCGATCCGCCATGTTGGATCCGATCGATAGTACTGCGCGCATTGCTACCTCCTGCGGGATCTTCTGGCTACTACCGCCACGTCGCCGAACGGAAACGGGATCGGAGCAGCTGGCTTGTGGATGGTAATTTCCACTGCATGCAAGGAATCGTAACGAGTCATCACGGCATCCGCGATCTCGGCAGCCACCGTTTCAATGAGGTCCCGGCTCGGACCAGTGACAATGCGGTGTATTAACTCCGCTAGTTCCGCATAGTTCACAGTCTGCGTCAGGTCGTCGGAGGCAGCAGCGGCAGCAAAATCTAGCCAACACGTAGCGTCTACGAAGAACTTCTGTCCGGACTCCTTCTCAGCAGCTAAGACGCCGTGGTAGCCGAAGCACTCCACGGCTTTGAGTTCAATGCGGTCCGCCACTTTAGCCTCCTACATTCCAGCGCGCTGCCACGTCCACCGCATCGCGGGATACCCCGACTTCGTGAACACGCACGCACCACGCTCCCAGTTGAGCGGATATGGCGGTCACTGCGGCCGTCGCAGAGTCGGCGGCCACCGGTGACTCGGGTTCCAGCCCACGGTCTCGACGCACTTGGGCCAGGAAGCGCTTGCGGGAAGCTCCAACCAGGATTGGGAACTCGCCGGCGATGAAGTCTGGTAGGGCTTTGAGCAACGCCCAGTTGTCTGCCGCAGACTTGGCAAAGCCAAGGCCGGGGTCCAGCGTAATTTGATCGCGTTGTACGCCGGCTGCCAGCGCATTGGAGACCAATAGGTCAAAGACATCGCGCACATCTTGCACCACATCACCAGAAGAGTGCGCAGCGCCAGCGGCATCGCCAAACTGCACGGTCTTCCAGTGCATCAGACACACCGGCAGGTCTGTATCCGCCATGACGGAGTACATGCGGGGATCAGCGAGGCCACCGGAGACGTCGTTAAGCAGGCTGACTCCTGCTGCTGCGGCGGCCTCGGCGACGCTGGCCCGCATGGTGTCTACAGAGGTTCGGATCCCATCCTCCGCCAGCGCACGAATCACCGGAACCACCCGGTCGCGTTCCAGATCTGGTGCCACTCGAACTGCGCCGGGGCGCGTGGACTCACCACCGACATCGACGATGTCCGCACCAGCGGCGATCAGCTCGTGGGCGTGCGCGATTGCCTTATCGACGTCCACGTATCGACCGCCGTCAGAGAAGGAATCCTCGGTAACGTTCACAATGCCCATGACTGCGCAGCGGCCCGGGATCGTCAAATCAGCGACGCGCATCAGGCTCCCCTAATAAGGCTCAACACCTCAGCACGCGAGGCAGCATTTTTCTGGAAACCGCCACGCACCGCGGAAGTAGTGGTGGTGGCACCTGGTTTGCGGATTCCACGCATCGCCATGCAGAGGTGCTCACATTCGATGACCACGATGACCGCGTGCGCGTCGAGTTTGTCCATCAACGCATCTGCGATCTGAGAGGTTAGCCGTTCCTGAACCTGTGGTCGCTTGGCATAGAGATCAGCCAAGCGAGCGAGCTTAGAAAGGCCAGTGACCTTGCCGGTGTGCCCGGGAATGTATCCAATATGTGCAGTGCCAAAGAACGGCACCAAGTGATGCTCACAGGTGGAGTAGATCGGAATATCACGCACCAAAACCAGTTCGCGGTGATCTTCCGAGAACGTTTTTGCCAGCACCTCAGTTGGATCAACGTGCAGACCAGCGAAGACTTCTGCGTAGGCGCGAGCCACCCGGGCCGGAGTCTCCTGCAGGCCTTCTCGGTCTGGGTTTTCACCCACGGCAATCAGCAGCTCCCGAACCGCGGCTTCTGCCCGCGCCTGATCAAAATCCGGGTTAGTCATCCTTACGCTCCTGGTTTTCCGGCTGCTCATTTTCCGGCAACCGGAACCCGATTTCCTCCGTCGGCGCATCGCTAGGACGCGGGTGCGTTGAGCTGTGCTTCTCTGGAACGTCGCTGGCATAGTTGTGCATGCCCGGATGCTCACCTTTCGCCTCACCTTGTGGGCGCGCTTCCGATTGGGGTTCCGGAGTGGCTGCATGATCTGCGTCTGGATCTGCCGGGGCAGCAGGTTGTGCATCCTTGGCAGGCGTCGGAGCTGGCGCTACTGGAGGTGCCGAAGGGGATTGCGGAGCTGCATAAGGATTGTTGACAGCATCTCGCGGTGGCCAGCCCGGCGCGGACCAGCTAGCAGGAGGTGGCGTGCCGCCATACGTCGGGGTGCCACCTTCTGGCGCAGCGTGCCGCCCGGCGTCCTCGGCAGAGCCTGGCTGAGCCGCAGGCTGGCCCGGCAGTCCTGGCTGCCCAATTGGGATCGCCATACCTTGCTGCTGTTGCTGCAGTTCCTGCTGGCGCTTTGCTCGTGCGGCCCGGGAGGCCTCGAGAATGGAGAAGCGCTTCGGCGGCTCTTCCCCACGTTCAATAGCCAACTCCACTGGGGTTTTCACGGGTTCGAAACCAACCTGTGCGGGGAAGTTTGCAGTTTCACCGGGGAATACCTCCAGGGCATCACGTGGTTCGAGGCCTGCGAAAATCACCTCAAGATCAGGGCGGCGAAGGGTCTCTTTCTCGAGTAGCTTTTCCGCCAACGTGTCTAGGAAGTGTCGGTTTTCACGCAGGATGTCATAGGCAACCTGGTGCGCTTTATTCACCAGGTAACGAGTCTGCTCGTCGATGGTCGCTTGCACGGACTGCGAAGGATCGAAGGTGCCCCCTCCCCCACGGCCGGCAAACGGGTCGCCTTGCTCTTGGCCGTACTTGACGGTGCCGATCTCTGGACTCATGCCGTATTCGGTGATCATGGCCCGGGCGATGCGTGTGGCTTGCTCGATGTCGTTGGAAGCGCCAGTGGTAGGTGCGCCAAACACGAGTTCCTCCGCTGACCGGCCGCCCATGGCGAACACGATGCGTGCGAACAGTTCATCGCGGGTGTACATACCCTTGTCGTCTTCTTGGGCGGTCATGGCGAAGCCGCCAGTCTTACCGCGGGCCAAGATGGTGACCTTGTAGATGGGCTCGATATTCTTCAAACCCCACGCAGCGATGGTGTGGCCACCTTCGTGGTAGGCCGTGACCTTCTTCTCATGCTCGGAGATGACCTTGGACGAGCGTCGTGGCCCGCCAATGACACGGTCTGTGGCTTCTTCCAGGGCGTCGGCAGTGATGACATTTCCACCGACTCGGGCGGTGAGCAGTGCGGCCTCGTTAAGAACGTTCGCCAGGTCGGCACCGGACATGCCGGCGGTGCGCTTGGCGAGGGCGGTGATGTCCACGTCTTTAGCGAATGGCTTGCCCTTGGCGTGAACCTTGAGGATCTCCTCACGGCCTTTGAAGTCAGGGTTGGTGACGGGGATTTGACGGTCAAAGCGTCCCGGACGCAATAGCGCTGGATCGAGGATATCCGGGCGGTTGGTAGCGGCCATGAGGATCACTCCCTGGCGATCCCCGAAGCCGTCCATTTCCACCAGGAGTTGGTTGAGCGTCTGCTCGCGTTCATCGTGTCCGCCGCCCATGCCGGCGCCACGTTGCCTGCCGACGGCATCGATTTCGTCTACGAAGATGATGCATGGACTGTTTTCCTTGGCTTGCTTAAACAAGTCACGGACGCGCGAGGCGCCCACGCCGACGAACATCTCAACGAAGTCCGAGCCTGAAATCGAGTAGAACGGCACTCCGGCTTCGCCTGCTACCGCGCGGGCAAGCAGCGTCTTACCTGTGCCGGGAGGGCCGTAGAGCAGTACGCCGCGGGGAATTTTCGCCCCGAGAGCCTCGTAGCGAGCTGGATCCTGGAGGAAGTCCTTGATCTCCTGGAGCTCGTCCACGGCTTCGTCTGCGCCGGCGACATCGGCAAAAGTGTTGGTTGGCATGTCCTTGGTCAGTTCCTTGGCTCGGGAGCCGCCGAAACCAAACATTCCCATGCCGCCGCCTTGCATGCGGGACATCATGAACATGAGCAGACCGAAGATGATCAGCATCGGGAGAATGAGCTGAATCATCGAGCCGAGGAAGGAGTCTTGTGTGACCTTAGTGTTGTACTTCTCGGCGTCGGCGGCCTGCACCTTCTCAAAAATCGCCGGTGCCGTCCGGGCGGGGTAATCGGAGACTACTTGGGTGATTCCCTCGCGCTCCTCCACCTTGATTGGCTCCTTGAGGTCGAGCCGGATGCGCTGTTCACGGTCATCGATGCGAGCTTCCTTGATGTTCTTCGCGTCCAGCTGCGCAATGGCGATCGAGGTTTCCACCTTTTGGTAGCCCCGGGTATCGCTAGTCAGCAGCGTGATGCTGAACATGATCATCAGCACGATCGCGGCAATTCCGCCGTATCGAATCAGTCTCTTGTTGTCCATAGATGCCGCCGGACTCGGTCACTGGACGCGCCAGCCCGGCCGGAACCTTTCTCGAAAGTTATGCGGGTAGTGCAGTGTCAGGAGTATTAACGAGCGACCACGGGTTGGTGTTCCCGTGGCCGTCGAAAAGCTTGAGTTAGTTGGAGTACACCCGGGGATGCAGCGTGCCGACGAAAGGAAGGTCACGGTAGCGCTCGGCGTAGTCCAAACCGTATCCAATAACGAATTCGTTCGGGATTTCAAAGCCCACGTCGAGCAGATCTACCTTGGCCTTGACTGCTTCCGGCTTACGGAGCAGGGAGACCACCTCAAGGGTCTTCGGGTTACGATTCTTCAGGTTCTTGATCAGCCAAGACAGTGTCAGCCCGGAGTCGATGATGTCCTCAACGATGATGACATCGCGCCCTTCAACATCGCGATCCAGATCCTTCAGAATCCGCACCACACCAGAAGAACTCGTGGCGTTGCCGTAGGAGGAGACGGCCATGAACTCCAGTTGGCTTGGTACACGCAATGCGCGGGCGAAATCTGTAATGAAGAATGCGGCGCCCTTCAGCACACAGATCAGGATGAGATCATCCTCAGCATCCTGGTAAATGTCCGAGACCTTATCCGCCAGCTCTTGGATGCGGGCGTGCAGGGTGGATTCGTCGATGAGAACTGCTTCGACATCCTCCCCATAGCGGTTGGCCGGAACGTTGAAGTCCTTCTTATCGTGCATGTGCGAGGTGCCCCTTGATAGCGAGAAACAAACGATTACAGCCAGCTTGCCACTTTTTGCCCCTAGGCACCAAGATTCCGGCCTAATTGCCTCCCGGAACGGCCTAACCAGACCCGTTGTCCCTTGTTCGCGCCGATGGCGACTGGCCCCTGCCCGTGCCACTGCGTCAGCAATCGCTCCACCTGTTGCACCACAGCAGAGCTAACGACACCACCCTCCTGGCGGATCAGCGCCGCCAGGGCAGCCTGGCGCTGTGCAGGGTGCATGTGCAACAGCTTGTCGACGTCCGACTCCGCGGGCACCTCAGCAAAATATGATGCTTGCTGCGCCGCCCTCGTAGCTGCCTGCGCCAGCGGCGCTACCGCGTCTCCGCCGATCAGTTCACCAAGATCTGGAATGGTCTTTTTCCGGATGGCTACCCGACGGAACCCCAGGTCATCGTTATGTGGGTCTTGCCAGGGCTGCACCCCCAGTTCTGCGCAGCAAGCGAGAGTATCCGCACGCCTCACGCTCAGCAGCGGACGAAGAAGCGGGACTCCGTGCATGCTCGATTCCGGCAGCATTCCGGCAGGATTGCCTCGCAGCGCGGCGAGCAGATAGGTTTCCGCTTGGTCATCCATGGTGTGCGCTACCCAGACTGGCTGGCGCGACTTGGTCAGGGCTTGATAGCGGATCTCGCGGGCCGCCGCTTCCATTCCTTCTCCACCTGGTACGTCCACCGCGATGACCTCAGCGGTGGCGCCCCAACTGCGTGCGATGCGCGCCGCCATAGCGGCTACCGCGTCGGAACCTGCCTGCAGCCCGTGGTCAACACACACTGCGTGGACTTGTTGCCCTTCTACTAGAGCGGCTGCCAACAGCCCCAATGAATCCGCGCCACCGGACAGTCCCAACACACACTGTTCTGGGCGGACGAAGGGGCGCACGGCCGTGCGCAATCTCAGGAAAGCTGGACTGTGTTTCGGGTAGTCAGGGGCCATCAGCGCAGCTCGGAGACAAACTCGTCAAGCGCTTCTCGGGAGGTAGTGATGTCTACGTCATTACAGATCAGCGCGAAGGTAAAGGTGTTGCCCTCGGCGGACGTGACCAGCCCTGCCAAGGCTGAAGTACCGGTCAACGTGCCTGTTTTTGCGCGAACCCAGCCACGTCCTGCCAAGTCGAGATAGCGGTTGGCCAGCGTGCCGTTTGCAGAAGCGATGGGCAAAGTGTCGAGCAGGGGACGCAATCTCACGTCAGAAGTCGCACGGAAAAGGACATCGTCAAGTAGCCGGGCGGTGTTGACGTTATTCTCGGAGAGCCCTGAGTTGTCCTTGAGGTCTAGTCCAGTGAGGTCAAAGCCGGCTTCTTGGAGCACTTCGCGTGTGGCTTGCACAGAGGCAGCGACCGTGTTGCCCGTTCCGCGTTTGAGCGCGACTTCCCTGCCGACGGCCTCGGCCATTACATTGTCGGACTCTTCCATCATTTCTTCTAGTCGCTGCCACAGTGGCTCAGACTGCGTACTAGCGATGACGGATGCCCCCTCCGGTGCCTTTCCGAGCCCCGCGTTGGCACCGAGGCGATCAGCCAAGGCCTTGGCAACATCCGCGGCGGGCGTCGTAGAGCGCGGCACATCTCCTGAGGTGGCACCGATGCGCGCACCATAGAGCATCACGGGCTCCATCGGCGCGATGTAGCCGGAAGCGATATTCTCTCGCCCCCAGCTGTTGAGGAAAGTATCGGAGGACCACAGCGAGGTGTCCACGAGGACTCGGTCCGCGCTGCCAATCTGGGAGGCGAGCTGATCCAGTTGCTCGTTGGTCAGCATGACGTCGCCCGCGCCTTTGATGACCACGGTGCCAGGTTCAGCCTGCACTACCTGCGTTTCGATTCTGTCATTGCGGTCCAGGGTTAACAGCGCAGCCGCGGCAGTAAGGATTTTGGTCGTCGACGCTGGCCGCGCACCGCTGGTGGCATTCTGTTCCCAGACCACCTGCCCGGTTTTGGTATCTTTGACTACGCCGCTGAGTTTTCCTAGGCGCGGATCAGTTGCGTGCTCCGCCAATCTCGCGCGCAGTTCTTCTGTATCAATTTCGCCACCACTTTGCGAAGCAATGTGGCCGGTTGGCGCAGCTAGGGTCGGCGCTGGATCATGGTCGTAGGTTTCAAAAGCGTCGGTTTGTAGCGCAGCCGTCGTCGCTACGCCACCGACGGCGATAGCGGTGACAACAACAGCACTGATCCACCCGACCTTTTTAAACACCCCACTAGGTTAGCCCTTAGGCTCCTGCCGTGGTGCCTGCAGCGCTACGATGGTGGTGAACTTTTGACCAATTCCAAGGAGTGCTTATGAGCATCGAAGTCACCATCGAGATCCCAAAGGGTTCCCGCAACAAGTACGAAGTTGACCATGAGACCGGCAAGGTCTTCTTGGATCGCTACCTGTTCACCCCAATGGCTTACCCAGCTGACTACGGCTTCATCGACCATACCCTCGGCGAAGACGGCGACCCACTGGACGCACTCGTGATCCTGCCGGAGCCGGTCTTCCCAGGCGTGATCGTGAAGGCACGCCCGCTCGGCGTATTCAAGATGACCGACGAGGCCGGCGGCGACGACAAGCTGCTCTGCGTTGTCGATGACGTGCGCTGGGATCACCTGCAGGACATCGCTGATGTCTCTGACTTCCAGAAAGACGAGATCGAGCACTTCTTCACTCGCTACAAGGATCTTGAGCCAAACAAGGAAGTAACTGGCTCCGGCTGGGGCGATAAGGCTGAGGCAGAGAAGATCCTCGCCGAGGCTATCGCGCGTTACAAGTAGCAGCCTGCCGAATTACCCACTTCTCCTGGACGATTTCCGAGTGTTTTCTTCCAGTAGAAGTGGGTTTTTCCACATCTGACACCTATTCGCCCGCCTGGCGATACCCTCGGCGGAGGTCATCAACGATGTAGGGCCGGTCAAGCGTGGAAGGCGGCAATTCACGAGGCCCATTGTCTAGGCCGAACACTGCCGCTGCGGCCAACACTTCTGGTGTTAGGTAGCGCAACCCCTGGGCGTCGGGAAGCTCTAGGTGCATCTGTTCGGGGCCGCACAGCACAAAACCCCAGTCCCCGAAGGTCGGCACGTGCGTATGATACGGAATCGTCTTTAGGCACCCCGCGGAAGCGAGGGTCGATCGCACCCGCCAAAACACATCCGGTGTGGTGAACGCGCTGGATGCTTGCACAACCATGCGCCCCTCGGGGGCTAGAGCGCTGCGCGCCAACATATAGAATTCTTCGGAATACAGGCGCGCCAGGGTGGGGTTGTCCGGGTCTGGGAGATCGATGATCACCGCATCGTAGGTTTTCCCTTCCCCTCCGGCGCGTAACCAGGTAAAAGCGTCCTCGTTGATGACGTGCACTCGCGGATCCTGCAGGGCTCCGCCATTATCAGCTAACAGCACAGTATTGGCCAGCTCCACCACCGCAGGGTCCAGTTCCACTTGGGTAATCGACGGCACCCCGAAACGCAGCAACTCCCGGGCTGCAAGCCCATCACCGCCACCGATGATCAAGGCCGACTTGGTTTCTGCGGTGAGCGCTGGATATACCAGAGACTCGGTGTAGCGGTACTCATCTCGACTGGAGTACTGCAAGCCGCCGTTGAGGTAAAGCCGGCGATCCTGGCCACGCCGAGTCACCACAATGTCTTGATAAGCCGACTGTTCGGCGTGAATCACTGGATCGCGGTACAGCACCGCACGCGCCGTGGTGACAATGCCATCACTGCGTACCAACAGTGCGACGAGCACTATCAGGGCCAGCACCAGTCCCACCACAGCGGACCAAAGTTGGCGCGCGGGCAGCGAGGAACGCAGCAATACGACGGCAATAAACAACGCCGCGGCAAGGTTCACCATTCCTGCGGCCAGGGTGCCACGCATCATGCCTAAGGATGGCAATAGGATGAACGGCCAGACGAGCCCTCCCACTAAGGCGCCAAAGTAGTCCGCGAAGTTGAGGGTTGCCAATAGGGAACCAACGCTCCGGGCGTCGGCAAGCTTGCCCTGCTGAATCAGTGTCATGAGGAGGGGTACTTCCATACCCACCAATGCGCCGATAAGAAAAGTGGCCAGTACCAGTACGACCACGGACTGCCCAACCGCAGCGAAGACGATGTACAGCACCAGCGCAGAAATGCCGCCCACAATACCGAGGGCGGTCTCCACGATAAGGAAGGACATCCCCGGCCAACGCAATAGCGGTTTGGCAAAGAGCGCGCCCGCGCCAAGGGCTGCAACATAACCGGCGACGATAAGCGAGGTTTCCACCACCCCACCGCCGTTGAGGCTAGTAGACAGAGTCAGCAGTGCTAGCTCATAAATAAGGCCGGAAGCCGCACATACCCCAACAGCACTGAGGAGGAAGAAGCGCCACCAGCGGGAACCTAGGTCAAACATGCAGCATTTACCGCGGCAATAACCACTAACACCACGGCAGCTACGACGGCACCAGAGCGAAGCTTGTGATCAAGCACTAGGTCGCGGAAGCGCCCCGGAATCACTGCCTCCAGCACGAGCAGCGCCAGAGATTGCAGGACGATGCCGAGGAGACCGATCACGATCACCTCGTTGACCCCTGCTAGTAGTTCCGACGGGGATCCGAGCACGGCCGTCACCACGATGATGCCGAGCGCCACTTGCTGCCCGATCGCAATGATGCCGGCGTTGGGCAGGTGGTCGACGAACACTGCTCGATAGAGCTTGCCTGGGGTGAGTAGGTCTAGGACGCCGAATCCTGCGAGCAATACGAATAGCGCGAGGACAAAGTAGACGACGGTGTCGCGGACGTCGAGAAGCAGTTCAGAAGTCATGTGCCATTTTCCTTGCTATTTGGGCTATTTAACGCCGGTGCCAGAACCACCGGAGCCGGAAGATCCTCCAGAGGAACCGGACGGAGATCCAGGGGAGAAACCGGGACCGAGCCAGATAAAACCACCATCATTGACGCGGTCAAGGCTTTCCACTCTGATCTGACAATTGCTCGGGCCAGCCTTAGAGACGGACACTAGGCGGTTGCGGTAGCGCAAGTACTCCGTACCGGTTTTAGGATCGAATTGACGCGCCTGCGGCTTGTCATTTTTGGCGATCTCACTGGCTACCTGCTGGATATCCCCCTCGCAGGCATGGGTCCCCATTGCGGTATAGCGCGGGGCGGAAGACCTATTTGTCACTGACGTGCAGGCCCCTACCAAGCTGAATACTGAAACGAAGGCAAAGAATACTGCGATATTTCTACGAAACTCCGGGCTCACAGCTCATACCTGCTTTCAGTGCTCACAATGATTGCCTCCTCAGGGTAAAGATGGTGGGTTTCCCAATGCCAAATTCCGGCTACGAACTCGCCACGAACTGCCGTTAAATGATGCTCTCCTACCCCGGGAAACCTGGCGATTAACCAATCATCGCCGCTGCATTGCGCGAGGATGTCGCTCGCCTCCGCACTGAAGTCTAGGCAATGTTTGGTTGCCGCACGCAAAGTGTAACCGCCTATGTGCTGCGAGACTAGGCTGCCAGGATCCCCCGCGAAGCAGGAGATTTCCTCCCGAAAGCTCGCTGCCCCTAGCGTCACTGTTGCTACATGGGAGGCACCAATGATCCCCAGATGCAACTGCGTTGACTGCTGGTTCCACTCAGCAACAATCACCCGATCTGTTAAGACACCAGGCATTGGCCCGTTGAGACGCAGCCCTAGGGCGGTGGCACTCACGTCGGAGGTAGGACAGTTCAGCGTTACGAGCACCGACTACACCTTTGGTGCTGGGTAAACCGTCAGCTCGCCCGGCTGGATTGTAGTGCCAGTGGATACTTCCCAGGACTCATTGTTTGCCCAGCCCTCAAAGCCGAGGAGCTTATTGCCCGAGGCATCGGCCAAGTCAACATAGCGCATCTCACCGCTCTCGGGCAGCCCAGTGGTTCCGGCGGAACGGTAGTTCGCGTGCCCTCGCTCGCTCTCCATATAAGTCACGCCCTCAAATTCGACGCGAGAATCCGGGCTGATTCCAGCCCCCTTCCGAGTCTTCCACCAGGTGAGGCTCAGCTCGCCCTCATCGACCTCGACTCCGAACCATTCGGATCCATCGCCGCCATCGAGCAGGTGCTCCCACCAGTAGTATGGGCCCTCGTTCAGCGTTAATGTGCCTCGCACAACGTAGTCCTTGCCACCGCGGGAAATGATGGCACCCGGCGCAATCACATCCGGACCGAATTGATCTGCGCCGACAACGTCCTTCAGCGGGTCTTGATGGAAGCGCTGCGGCGTGCCGATGCCGTCCGCATCCGCAGAGCGCGCAGTCTTGAAGAAATAGACTGACAACGCCGCAGCGATCACGGCCAAGACAATGAAGAACAAGAATCCGAAGCTCATGTCAATCGACTCTATAAGCACCACCTGCCTGTTGCACATCAAGTGACCAACTCTTTACCTCCCGGTACGCTGGTGCGAAATATCTCTCATCATCAAGGAGTCCCTATGCGTACCGTTTCTGTCACCGAAGTTCCCACTGACGCGCAGCTTATCGACGTCCGTGAAGTCAACGAATTCGAAGATGTTCACGCAGCCACCGCGATCAACATGCCGATGTCAGACTTCATGTCTCACGTGGACAACGTGGACAAAGAGCGCGAGGTGTATTTGATCTGCAAATCTGGGGGTCGTTCCGCCCAGGTTGGCCAATACCTGGAAGCTGCGGGCTACGACGCTATCAACGTAGCGGGCGGCACAGACGGCTGGGTTGCTGCCGGTTTGCCAACAGGCTAACGCTGGCACATCTTCCTACTCGAATAGGCATTTGACCATAGCCATTAGCCTTTCACGTTAAGGGATTCAACACACAATAGTGGTTTTGCACCAATGATTTAACCTTTTTATGCTTGAGAGCTAACATGAAAGGGTGACTACTCCAACTGAAATCCCCGCAACGCTCCTGGAATCCCCCTCCTTCCAGTTAGAGCGCCTCCGTCGCCGTACCCGCGAAGAGGTAGAAACCGCACTGAGCGCAAAGGGCACCTCCCTCCGCGAATACTGGGTACTTACTTGCCTGATCGAGGCCTCGGCGTCGAGCCAAGCCTCGCTCGGCGAACTCCTCGCGATTGACGCTTCGGACATGGTCCGGCTGATCGACGCCTTGGAAGGGCGCAACTGGGCAAAGCGCGAGCGCGACCCCAAAGACCGCCGCCGCCAGATCGTGGCCGCCACCAAGAAGGGCAAAACTGCGCAAGCAGAATTGACGACTCTGGTTTCCGAGGCAGAATCGCGAGCCCTGGATGATTCCACGGAGAAGCAGCTCAAGCATCTGCGAAAGCTCGCCACCTCCGTCCTTGTCGCTGAGGAGGACCCGCAGTAGCTGTGAGTATTGACCTAGTTCCGGCGCAGTACCTGCGCTCCCCCGAGGCCCCTGCGCCGCGAACGCTGTACGAATTGCTCCAAGCCACCGCAGCGGCGCACCCTGAAGCCGCTGCCATTGATGACGGCACCGTTCTGACCTACGCGGACCTGATGGAGGAGATCGATAACCTAGCACGGCACTTGCACGCCAACGGGATCCGCCGTGGCGACCGCGTTGGTATCCGAATGTCCTCCGGATCGAAGAACCTCTACTTAGCAATCCTCGGCACCATTGCCGCGGGCGCAGCCTATGTGCCAGTCGACGCAGACGATCCGGACGAGCGCGCCGAAATGGTTTTCGGGGAAGCTGGCGTCAACGCCATCTTCAGCGATGCTGGGTTGCAGATTGTGCGCACCACGCAGGGCGGAGACACAGATCGACCGCATCTTAGCGACGACGCCTGGATCATCTTCACCTCCGGGTCCACCGGCAAACCGAAGGGCGTCGCGGTTTCCCACCGCAGTGCCGCAGCCTTCGTTGACGCGGAGTCGCAGATGTTCCTGGTCAACTCCCCAGGCGGACCGCTCGGCCCCGATGATCGGGTACTAGCAGGCCTCTCGGTCGCCTTCGATGCGTCCTGTGAAGAAATGTGGCTCGCCTGGGGGCATGGGGCATGCCTCGTCCCCGCCCCACGCGCACTAGTGCGTTCTGGCATGGACCTTGGCCCCTGGCTCATCCGCCGCGACATCACCGTGGTGTCCACCGTCCCAACACTGGCCGGAATGTGGCCAGCTGAAGCACTCGATAATGTCCGCTTGCTGATTTTCGGGGGTGAAGCCTGCCCACCGGAACTCGTGGAGCGTCTGGCCACCACTGACCGGGAAGTATGGAACACCTACGGCCCTACTGAAGCGACGGTTGTCGCTTGCGCGACCACAATGGACCCAGGAAAGCCAGTCAGCATTGGACTGCCGCTGGCAGGTTGGGATCTCGTGGTCGTCGATAAGCAGGAGCAGCCGGTCGCGGTCGGCGAGGTCGGCGAGTTGGTCATCGGAGGCGTTGGCCTTGCGCACTACCTTGACCTGGAGAAGGACGCCGAGAAATACGCACCTATGCCGAGCATTGGTTGGGCTCGAGCGTATCGTTCCGGTGATCACGTTCGCCTGGAAGAAGACGGTCTTTATTTTGTCGGCCGGGTAGATGACCAAGTCAAGATCGGTGGTCGCCGCATCGAGCTCGGCGAGGTAGAGGCCGGGGTGGCATCCCTTCCCAATGTGCGGCAATCTGCCGTCGCAGTGCAAACCACCGGCGCGGGCGACAAGGTCTTAGTCGGCTATGTGTCCTTGGAAGAACCAAACCTCGTCTTCGATCAATCTCTCGCGCATCGCGCGCTAGCTGAGATCATGCCTGCCGCACTAGTACCCCGCATCCACGTGATGGATGACCTACCCGTTCGCACTTCCGGCAAGGTGGACAAGAAAGCACTGCCTTGGCCGCTTCCGGGCACCGCCGTGGAGGTCACAGGGCTCACTGCCACTGAATCCTGGCTCGCCCAACTGTGGGTGGACACCTTGGGAGTGACCGTGACGTCCAAGGATCAAGACTTCTTCGAGCTCGGTGGCACGTCCCTAGCCGCCGCCACCCTCGTCGGTGCGATTCGAGACCGCGTGCCCACGGTGTCCGTCCGGGATCTCTATGACCATCCTCGGCTCGAATTGCTGGCGGAGAAGGTCGACCAGATCGCCACAGACACCGGAGTTTCCCTCACGTCGGAGATTTCCGAAGACACAGTTTCCGAGGTTCGCCCGGTCAGCGCTGGTACCCGCATCGCCCAATTCTTCATTCAAATCCCCGCGATGACGCTGCAAGCGGCGCAGTGGGTAACCGGCCTCGCCGCACTGAACTGGGCACTCGGCTTAGCAGGCGTTTCCTGGGCACTTCCAGTCAATCATTGGCTGTTACTCACCCTCGTGCTGGTGTTTTTCACTCCGCTCGGCCGCCTGCCCATTGGCGCGCTGTTGGTCCGCATGCTCACGCACTCGATCATCCCGGGAACATATCCACGAGGCGGCTCGACCCACCTGCGCATTTGGACTGCGGAACGACTCGCAGAGACCTCTGGGGCCACCAGCATCTCCGGTGCCACCTGGATCCTCACTTATGCACGTCTGCTCGGCTCAAAGGTCGGTAGGCAAGTAGACCTCCACACCTTGCCGCCCGTCACCGGGCTTCTCACCCTCGGCGACCATGCCTCCGTTGAGCCAGAAGTTGATCTCAGTGGCTACTGGGTGGAAGGCGACAAGCTACACGTCGGCGCCATCGAGATCGGCCCTAACGCCCGTATTGGTGCTCGTAGCACGCTCATGCCGGGTGCCGTCATCGGGGAAGACGCCCACATTGAAGCAGGCTCTTGCGTGACGGGGCACAAACCGGTGAAGGCCCGTGCCCGCTGGTCCGGCTCCCCTGCCGGAAAAGTGGGGCGTTCTAAGCATCGCTTCCCTGACGAGCATCCACCCCGCCGCAGCTACTGGGTGCCACTGTATGGTCTGAGCTCCATTGTGATCAGTCTGCTGCCGCTGCTCGCCCTTGCCGTCGCTGGCCTGATCGTAGTGTCCCCCGGAATCCTCATCACCCATCCGCTCAGTGGCCTCGCAGCATTCGGTTGGGCACTCGCGCTGACCCCGGTTGCCGCGCTGGCAGCGTTTCTTAGCTACATGATCCTAGTGTGGCTCATCGTTCGCCTCGTCGGCATCGGGATCAAGCCCGGAGTCTTCCCGGTACGCAGTGCGATGGGATGGCGACTGTGGGTCACCGAACGCGTGCTTGACGACGCCAGAACGCACCTCTTCGTCTTGTACGCTTCGCAGCTCACCCCAGCGTGGTTCCGCAGCCTTGGCGCCAAAATCGGCGCGAACGCGGAGATCTCCACCGCAGTGATGATTCCAAAACTGACCGACATCCGCGAGGGTTCCTTCCTTGCCGATGACACCATGATCGGTGGATACGAGCTGGGTGGCGGTTGGATGCTCACCGATCACGCCCGGGTGGGTAAGCGTTCCTTCCTCGGCAACTCCGGCATTGCCTCCCCGGGACGAAAGCTGGGCAAGAACTCACTCGTGGCTGTGCTGTCTTCCACCCCGAAGAAGGCCCGTGCCGGTTCGAACTGGTGGGGTTCACCTCCAGAGCGCCTGCGTCGGGTGACGGTGGAAGCCGATTCCGGCGAGCACTTGACCTACAACCCAGGGTTTAAGGTTAAAGCTGCGCGTGGTTTCATCGAGACGCTACGCCTGCTAGGTCCTATCACCTCAGGTTTGATCTTCGTATGCGTGCTGGCTGCTTTGCAATACCTGTGGGCGACACTGGGTATGTGGGCAGCATGGGCCTGCGGTGGTCTCATCCTCATCGCTGCCGGCCTGGTAGCGCTGCTGGTGACGGCTCTGGTCAAGTGGGCCTGTGTCGGCCAGATCCGCGCCGGGGATCACCCGCTTTGGTCTCGTTTTGTGTGGCTCAACGAGCTGCAGGACGTGTTTGTGGAGGGTGTCTGCGCCCCGTGGTACCTGAACCATAACTTGGGCACAGGATCGCTCAACAACGCGCTACGCCTCCTCGGCGCGAGTATTGGCAAGGGCTGCTGGATTGAGTCCTATTGGTTTCCGGAAGCTGACCTGTGTCGCGTTGGCCGTGGTGCCACTGTGGGCCGCGGCTGTGTGGTGCAAACGCACTTGTTCCAGGACCGCGTGATGAGCCTAGACAGCGTGACGCTTGCCGACGGCGCCACCCTCGGCCCGCAGTCCGTCGCATTGCCCGCATCCGAGCTGCGTATCGACGCCGTGGTGGGTCCAGCATCCCTGGTGATGCGTGGTGACAAGGTGCCAGCCAAGTCACGCTGGCAAGGTAACCCCATCGAGCCGTGGGACTAGTTTAGAAAGCTCTTGAGCCCTACCACCGCGAATTACGGGTGGTAGGGCTCAAGTGTTAGCTGGGCTGAATTACTGCGAAGGCTAGTCGCCGATCTGATCGCGACCACGTAGGACGATCAGAGGGTCCGGCTCGCCCACCAGTTCATGATCCTTGCCGGTGTATTCAAACTTGGACAGCACGAATCGCATCGCATTGAGACGGGCGCGCTTCTTATCGTTGGACTTGATGGTGATCCACGGGGATTCATCGGTGTCCGTGTAGCGGAACTGTTCTTCCTTCGCCCGGGTGTAATCATCCCACTTGTCCAGCGAAGCCAGGTCCATTGGAGAGAGCTTCCATTGACGCACTGGGTCGACCTGACGGATCGCAAATCGGGTGCGCTGTTCCTTCTGCGTCACTGAGAACCAGAGCTTAGTAAGCGATATGCCGGAGCCCATGATCATGTTTTCCAGCATCGGGACTTCCCGTAGGAACTCCGCGTGCTGCGATTCGGTGCAGAATCCCATGACTCGCTCAACGCCCGAACGGTTGTACCAGGAACGGTCAAAGAACACGATCTCGCCAGCACATGGGAAGTGCTGAATGTACCGCTGGAAGTACCAGGACGTAGATTCACGTGGCGAGGGCTTTTCTAAAGCGACAGTGCGTGCGCCGCGAGGGTTGAGGTGCTCATTGAAGCGTTTGATTGTGCCGCCCTTGCCTGCGGCATCGCGTCCTTCGAAGATAATGATGTGCCGCTGGCCGGTTTCCTTGGTCCAGTTCTGCCACTTCAGCAGCTCGATCTGGAGTGCCCGCTTGGTGCGCTCGTATTCCTCACGCGAAACGCGTTCTGCATAAGGATAATTTTCTTTCCAGGTGTCAATGGGTTCACCGGAAGGAGTTAAAAGGACCGGATCGTCTTCGTCAGAGTCGTCAACAATATAGCCCTCTGTTGCCGCGAGATCTACGATGTGGAATTCCTGTTCGTTTGATTCAGCCATAGTTAAATCTTACCCTCAAATCCGCAGCTCCATTCGGCAACGTGAAGTATGTTTGCCATGCAATGCTCTAGGCTGACCAGCCCTTAACCCAATTTAGGGTTAGGAAGCTAAGTCACAAAGCAACCAAATCAAAAGGCAGCTAGTACAACCATTGCGGTGGCACGTGAAGGCCCACCAAAGCAGAATGACCCATCCCGAAACCGGGATGGGTCATTCTTGAAGTTCGCGTCAGCGAATCAAGCTTAAGGCAGCAGGCCGAAGAGCTTGGAAGCAGCGGAAGCGATCTTTGCGAAAGGCTCGAGGAAGTTCATGACAGCTGCGATTGGCTGAACCAGGACGGCAACGTCAGAAGAAACGGCGATAGAAAGCTCGGTCATTTTTTACTCCTTGAAGAAAGTGTGAGTTTGAGGGCTACTGCTATTAGTTGGAGATAGCAGCAGAGGTGTCGGTGTCGTTGGAGAGGAACTCAGCGTTGTCCGCGAACATACCGAAGAAGCTGGTCCAGGTGTCAGCGAAGAGCAGGTTAGCAGCGTTGTTCATTGCAGGGCCGAGGTTCTCGAAGATCTTGAGAGAGTTCTCGACGAAGGTGCCGAAGTCGCCAAGCTGATCCTTGATGATGTTGATATCCATGAGATATATCTCCTTGAGAGGCACCAGCTGGTCGCTGGTGAAAAGTTTCCATGTACTGACGCCCCTCAGGACGTCATAGGTAAATTAAAGCACACATTCTTCTAGGGTCAACTTGAAACTTGAAACTTTTCCCCTGCAGCTTTGCTGAGAAAATGCTCCGTTGATATTACTTGATGGTTCAACAATTAAATGCTCTCTACCTGCATTTATCCAAATCAGACACCATTAATCGGGTCCCCATATCACCTTCAAAACAGTATTTTCGGTCAACTTTCCCCATCGACCGTAACATTCGATGAAAGTCCGTCGATTAAGCGCGAAACGCCGAAGTGAGACGCAGATTAATTTAGCAAATACCCCCATACTGGGGAGTCGAATTACCTTAGTTATTTAAAAGACGATTCGAATTCACTTTTTGTTTACCTTTCTAGGTAAAGAAAACCGCCACCACCGGAGCAATTAATCCGGCAGTGGCGGGTCTCAGAAGGGACGTATGCGCGCTTAGAAGCCGCCCATACCACCCATAGCGTCAGCATCTGGCATTGCAGCGCCAGCTGGCTGTGGCTTATCTGCAACCACAGCCTCAGTAGTCAAGAACAGTGCAGCGATGGAAGCCGCGTTCTGCAGTGCGGAACGGGTCACCTTTACTGGGTCATTGATGCCCGCAGCCATCAGATCCATGTATTCGCCTGTGGCAGCGTTCAGGCCCTGGCCAACTGGCAGGCCAGCAACCTTGTCAGCAACCACACCTGGCTCTAGGCCAGCATTCTCCGCGATCTGCTTGAGTGGAGAGGACAAAGCAGCGCGAACGATCTTGACGCCCGTTGCTTCGTCGCCGGTGAGGCCAAGGTCGTCGTCAAGCACGTGCGAAGCCTGCAGCAGCGCTACGCCACCGCCAGCAACAATGCCTTCTTCAACTGCAGCCTTTGCATTGCGGACGGCGTCCTCAATACGGTGCTTACGTTCCTTCAGCTCAACCTCGGTGGCTGCGCCGACCTTGATTACAGCAACGCCGCCGGCAAGCTTGGCCAGGCGCTCCTGCAGCTTCTCGCGGTCATAGTCAGAGTCAGAATTCTCGATCTCGGCGCGGATCTGGTTCACACGACCTTCGATCATTGCAGAGTCGCCAGCACCCTCAACGATGGTGGTCTCATCCTTAGTGATAACAACCTTGCGTGCGGTACCGAGCATCTCAATCTCGGTGGTCTCCAGGGAGAGGCCAACCTCTTCAGAGATAACCTGGCCACCGGTGAGGATCGCCATGTCCTGCAGCATTGCCTTACGGCGGTCACCGAAGCCCGGAGCCTTAACTGCAACAGACTTAAAGGTGCCACGGATCTTGTTGACTACCAGGGTAGACAGCGCCTCACCCTCAACATCCTCAGCAATGATCAGCAATGGCTTGCCGGTTTGCATGACCTTCTCCAGCAGCGGCAGCAGGTCCTTGATGTTAGAGATCTTTGCGGAAACCAGGAGGATGTATGGATCCTCAAGAACAGCTTCCTGGCGCTCCATGTCCGTAGCGAAGTAGCCGGAGATGTAGCCCTTATCAAAGCGCATACCCTCGGTGACATCGAGTTCAACACCGAAAGTGTTGGACTCTTCGACGGTAATGACAGATTCCTTATTGAGCTTGCCGCCACCAACGGCGTACATTGCCTTTGCGATCTGAGCACCGATTGCTGGGTCTGCGGCAGAGATGCCAGCAGTTGCCGCGATCTCTTCCTCGGTCTCAATCTCCTTAGCGGTGGAGAGCAGCTGTTCAGTTACCTTTACTACTGCCTGCTCGATGCCACGCTTGATCCCCATTGGGTTGGAACCAGCGGCAACGTTGCGCAGGCCTTCACGGACCAGTGCCTGAGCCAGAACGGTAGCGGTAGTGGTGCCGTCGCCTGCGACGTCATCGGTTTTCTTGGCTACTTCCTTAACCAGCTCAGCGCCGATCTTCTCATAAGGCTCTTCGAGCTCAATCTCACGAGCGATGGAAACACCATCGTTGGTAATGGTTGGGGCGCCCCAAGACTTCTCCAGGACAACGTTCCGACCCTTAGGGCCGAGCGTGACCTTGACCGCGTCGGCCAGGGTGTTCAAACCCTTTTCCAGGCCACGGCGCGCTTCTTCATCAAAGGCGATGATCTTAGCCATGTAAGTATGTACTCCTTGTTATATATGAGGACGACACTCACGTCTGGTGCAGCGGGCGCCCGCGACGGCACGGTCGGTGAGTGTGTAGCCAACCTCACCCGCTAGGTTTTCTGGCACTTTAACAATGCAAGTGCTAATACTCGTTTCTAGCAGTCCCTAACGGCGAGTGCAAGATGTAGCGGGCTAGCGCGGCATCAGCTTGATTGCGGCGTTATTTCCCCCGCGACATTCGAAACCGCCGTCGCTTGCCGCCACACAGGTGATGTCATAGGACTTCTGAGTCGTCGGACTAGTAGCCGCCACCGCTACTCGCCCCATTTCGGCAGCATGAGCATCCATTTCCTGGGCCACATTGAGTGCAAACGGGCAGGAGGTGCCGTTATTAAGGGCAAAGGACTCAAACTTATTCGAGGCACCACAATTGTGCGCGCCCGCGGGCGGTTGCGGTTTAACTGAAGTGGTCGTAGGTGTCGGCGTTTCACTCGTGGAAGTCGGTGTCGGACTTGGAGCGCTCGATCTGGTCGGTGCTGCCTGAGTAGTCGAAATTGTGGGCCGCGAACTCGACGTTGCGGGCGATGTCGGGGCCACGGGCGATGAAATGGGAGGTTGGCTTGGCGACGCCACCTGTTGCCCACTTTGAGAAGACACAGTATTAAATAGGAACAGGAAACTAAGCACCGCGACGGCGGCAAGGCCGATCACGGTACCTAACACGATTTTGTTCACGTCTCGCTGTTGCTGCGCCATTAGCTTCCTCCACTCGCACCCATCCTGATGTGACGCATGGGTGAGACAATAGTACGTCCCACTTTCCGAGCGAGACAATGCCCAGGACTGCCAGTTACTTACTGAAGCTGTCTACACTTAGAAACCATGACTACACTCCCCCAAACTGAAACGGTTCGGCAGCTGCTAGGCGAGCAGCGAGACCGGATTTTCCAGGACCTTTCCGAGCTCACTTCATTTAATTCCGTACACTCCGTCCCCGAGCTCAGTTCAGAGCTTGCTGGCGCAGCACAGTGGGTGGATACCGCACTGCGGGAAGCCGGTTTGGACGTGACTTTCCAGGATGGCATTGACGGTGCCCGCATTTTCATCGCAACGAAGGATCCTGAGCCGGGGCAGCCAACAGTGCTGCTGTACTCCCATTACGATGTCGTCCCCGCAGGCGACAAGGCTAAGTGGATCTCCGATCCTTTTAGCCTGACGGAGCGCGAGGGGCGTTGGTACGCCCGCGGCGCAGCTGACTGCAAAGGAAACTTGGTCATGCACCTGGCCACTTTGCGCACCCTCAAGGAGTTGGGTGGCACCAAGCTAGGTATCCGCGTTGTCATCGAAGGCTCCGAAGAGATGGGCGGTGCGGGCTTAGAAAACCTCATCGACGAGAAGCCGGAGCTTTTCCAGGCCGACGTCATCTTTATTGCAGATTCTGGCAATGTCTCGGTGGGTACCCCAACCTTGACCACGACGCTGCGCGGCGGCGCCCAGCTCAAGGTCACCCTCGACACGCTCGCCGCCCCGGTGCATTCCGGCAGCTTCGGCGGCGCCGCCCCCGATGCCGTAGCCGCGATGGTCCGCCTCCTGGATACGCTTCGCGACGACAACGGCCTGACAAAAATCGACGGACTTGATTGCGATCAAACCTGGCAGGGGCTCACATATAGCCCAGAAGCTTTCCGCAAGGATGCCGGATTGCTGGATGGCGTGTCCATCATGGGCGAGGGAGTCGCCAGCGTGGCTGACCAAGTGTGGGCCCGCCCGGCCATTTCCATCACAGGTTTCACCTCCACGCCAGTGGCGGAAGCTGTGAACGCAGTGCCGGCAACCTGCTCCGCAAACCTGAATCTGCGCGTTCCGCCCGGACTTTCCGCACGTGAGGTGGCTGAGGCCGTCGAGAAGCATTTGGCAGCGCGGGTTCCGTGGGGAGCCCACCTCAGCATGGAGACCACAGCCCTCAATGACCCCTTCGCCACGGATATCAACGGAACTGCCATCCAGTTCTTCGGCAGCTGCATGTCGACCGCTTATGGCAAGGACTTCGTGACGGTCGGCTCGGGCGGATCGATTCCACTGTGCGAAAAGCTGCAAAGCATCATGCCTGCTGCCGAAATTACGCTCTTTGGCGTCGAAGAACCGCAGTGCACCATCCACTCTCCAAATGAATCTGTGTCTCCTGAAGAGATTCGGGATATCGCGGTCGCAGAAACGCTCTTCCTCCTTAACTATTCCGCTTAGTAGGCAGCTAGTGAGGCCCGCAACGCCTTCGCATGACATCTCAGTCCGGCGAAGGCGTTGCGGGTTTTTGACGTTGTATGGAAATCACCAAGCAAAACTCATTCCCACTTTCCCACTGTTCGGGATGCCCATTTCATTACCCCCATGATGCACCCCGCCATTGCGGTGAATTGTGATTCTGATTACTGTGATCTACATGACTATTGCAAACCTAAACCTCCGAGTGGCCAAGGCTACGAACCCCGACGAAGGATAAAGACTGACCCCCTTCGTTTGGGGAAGTAGTCGTTAGAACTCCAGCACCTGGGTCGGTCCACAACCAAGAACAGTTCGAAACTTAAGGACCCAACACCATGTTCACTCAAACGCCTATCTCCCCGCGCACAGGTTTTCAACGTCATACCAACGAGCTAGCAGCTGACCCTTTCCAAGCACGATTCGGCCACAATCTGCCTAGCGATCTTCGTGAAGAAGCTCGAGGAATGTCCTGGCGGACGTTCACCGAAACCTACGCACCCACCAGTGCTATTCGAATTCACAACATTCATGCGGAACCCCTGCCCGGGTTCCGGAACAGCTACTTCACGAACATCACTACCACGCGCAACGGACGCCACATCACTCTCGGCCGTGACATTGTCGCCACCGGCGCAATCTCGGCATGTTCCAATATTCTCGCCGATCTGGGCGCTCCGCTCGAGATCCTCAACTTCCATCAGATGGAAATCTTCGAAGCCACTGTCACCTTTATCAAGGGCACTTTCCGTGGCCGGACCGTCTGGGCAATGGGCTTCGGTCCAGACCGCGACAATTCCGGGGCCGCAGCTCTAAGCTCCGCAGCCCACCGCCTCCACGGCAGCAACTTCGCTTAAGGTACATGACAACAATTCGGGGCTAGTTAAAGACACCCAGATCACATCTTAGGTACAATTGGCTGCATTGCTGCGCTTTCAACGCCAGCCTTGCAGCCTTTTGGGTCTCCGGATGCACTGGCTGGTGCCGCAGGGCTCTCGCTACTGCATCCGAAAGCAGACACCCACCTGATACCTAGATAACAACGAAGTAGCTGCCCTCTGGTGATAACCCTTTTCCTCTCACTCCTCGCTAGCTCCCTGTTGGCCCCCGTGCTAATTCAGAAGATCGGCAGGCCTGCTTTCGGATTGCTTGCCCTGGTTCCAGGAGCGGGATTCATCTGGGTTCTCAAGCTGTTTATCACCGGACGCCTGGCCGCAGATGCCACCCCGCTGACATTCCATCAAAAGTGGATGCCCAGCGCCCACATGGATATCGCGCTAAGACTGGACGCTTTGGCTGGACTTTTCAGCCTCATCATTCTAGGGATGGGTGCACTGGTACTGGTGTACTGCTGGGGCTACTTTGACTCCGCACCGAAACGGCTCTCCGCCTTTGGCGCAGAAATGGTTGCCTTCGCGATGGCCATGTTTGGCCTCGTGATCTCGGACAATTTCCTGCTGATGTTCATCTTCTGGGAGATCACCAGCATCCTTAGCTTTTTTCTGGTCGGATACTACTCCGAACGCGCTTCTTCACGCCGCAGCGCAGGCCAAGCATTAATGGTCACGACCTTAGGCGGCTTGGCCATGCTCGTAGGCATTATCATGCTTGGTTTCGCGGCCCACACCTGGCAGTTCTCGCACCTCACTGCCGCTTCCTTGACCCAAACTCCACACCTTAACGTGGCTGTGGTGCTGATTTTGGCCGGCGCACTTTCTAAGTCGGCCATCGCCCCGATGCATTTCTGGCTGCCTGGTGCCATGGCCGCTCCCACGCCCGTGAGCGCTTACCTGCATTCCGCGGCGATGGTTAAAGCCGGTATTTATCTGGTCGCTCGCCTGTCCCCCGATCTTGCCCAAGTATCCACTTGGCACCTGGTGGTGATCCCGCTCGGCCTGTTCACCATGATCATGGCCGGTTGGGTTTCATTGCGCCAGAAGGATCTCAAACTGATCTTGGCCTACGGCACGGTGTCCCAACTGGGATTCATCCTTTCTGTCGTCGGTATTGGCTCACGCACCGCGCTACTAGCCGGGCTGGCGCTTACGGTAGGGCACGCACTGTTTAAAGCCGCATTGTTCATGGTTGTCGGCGCCATCGACCATGCCACCGGGACACGCGATGTTCGTAAACTCTCGGGTTTAGCGCGCAAGTCGCCGCACCTCATGCTCATCGCTCTCACCGCCGTGGCGTCGATGGCGGGCATCCCACCGTTGTTTGGTTTCGTTGCTAAGGAAACGGCCATCGACGCAGTCCACACCGAACAGCTCCTCGTCGGGATGCCCGGCAAAATGGCACTCACTGGAATTGTGATTGGTTCCATGTTGACCATGGCATACAGCCTGTATTTTCTCTGGTCTGCGTTCGCAACTAAGCCAGCTTCACATCCATCTGGTGGTGGCTGCTCCCCTGCCGTGCGCAGCATGCACCGGGTAGGCACCTGGCTATGGCTACCTCCTGCGGTGCTCGCGGCAACCAGCCTGGTGCTCGGGTTGGCGCCACAGCTTATCGACGCCCCGATCGCAGCACACCTGGACGCAGTTTTCCCAGATGCTGCGTCCCCAAAGCATCTAGCATTGTGGCATGGCTTTAACATTCCTCTTGGAATCTCGGCCGTCATTATCGTCGTCGGCGCCGTGTTGCATTGGCAGCGCGAACTGGTCTCGCAACTGCATTTCGAACAGCCAGCCCTCGGCAATGCTAATGCTGCTTATGACCGAGTGTTAGAAGTACTGCGTACCGCTTCCTTGCGTCTGACTGCATCCACCCAGCGTGGTTCTCTCCCCATCAACGAAGCAATCATCTTGCTCACTCTCGTGCTGTTGCCGATCAGCGCACTGATCACTGGGCAGCGCTCTTCTGTCCGCATGGAGCTGTGGGATTCCCCCGTCCAAGGCTTGATCGCAGTTATGACGATCATCGCAGCGATCGCCGCGACAGTACTGCAAAACCGCATCTCCGCACTGATTATGGTTGGCATGACTGGCTATGGCATCGCCGTTATTTTTGCGTTGCACGGCGCGCCCGATCTAGCACTGACACAGCTGCTCGTGGAGACGGTCACCATGGTGGTCTTTATGCTGGTCCTGCGCAAATTCCCTCCAAATCCAGATACTAAGACTGGTACCGAGTTTGTCCGGGCCCGAGCCTGGCTGGCAGTCGCCGTCGGTGTTGCAGTGATGGTAGTTGCGGTCTTTGCAATGAATGCGCGCGCAGCGCTCCCCGTTTCCTACTTCATACCGAACCTTGCGGAGAACATCGGGCACGGTCGCAATGCCGTCAACGTGCTCTTGGTGGACATTCGTGCTTGGGATACCTTCGGGGAGATCTCCGTGCTGGTGATTGTGGCTACCGGAGTCGCATCGCTGGTATACCGCACCCGCAGTTTCAGCCGTAATACCCGCCGCCCAACCCTCCAGGCAGAGGGCGGCCGTTGGCTGGCGACCTCAGTGGATGACCGCGTCCGCAACCGCTCCCTCATGATCGACGTAGCCACCCGCTTGTTGTTCCCTTCGATGCTGACCCTTTCCGCTTACTTCTTTTTCGCTGGCCACAACGGTCCGGGGGGTGGCTTTGCCGGCGGGCTCGTTGCAGCACTGGCTTTTACCCTCCGCTACCTCGCCGGTGGGCGTCACGAGCTCGAAGAAGCACTCCCAGTTGACCCGTCGAAGTTGCTCGGTATCGGACTAATTCTGGCTGCACTACCGGCAATCGTGCCGCTCTTCTTCGGGCAGGCGCCACTGACGAGCCATTATTGGAAGTTCCATCCGCCCCTGATAGCGGACATGGCGGTGGTTTCTCCCCTCGTTTTCGATGCCGGGGTGTACCTCATCGTGATCGGACTCATCATGCACATCCTGCAGAGTTTGGGGGCGCAGTTGGACCGCGATGAAGACCTCCGCAAGCAACGAGCCCGAGACCGCGCCCGGAATCTTGCCCGTAAAAAGCAGACCCAACCAGCGAAAGAGAGTTAACACATGGTCGCCAATTTCGCCTTGTTGGTTACCGCCGCAGCACTCATAGCTTGCGGCGTATTTCTACTGCTGGAACGCGCCATCACAAAGATGCTGCTCGGCCTATTGCTCATGGGCAATGGTGCCAATCTCTTGATGCTCACTGCGGGCGGTGGCGCAGGCGCACCCCCAATTCAAGGTCGAGATTCCACCCTCGCCGGGGACAACTCGGACCCCTTAGCGCAAGCGATGATCCTGACTGCGATAGTGATCACGATGGCTATGACTGCTTTCATCCTCGCGCTGGCCTACCGGCAGTACCAGTACCGTACTGCCGATATTTTGCAGGACGATACCGAAGATACGGTCGTCGCGAAGCGGCCTGCGACGGCTTCTGCCGCGCCGGACCATGACCTTTCGGATGACCCAGAGACTGGTCGTCCTACCCAGTCGGGCGACTCTTTCGGGCCGATCTCCTTCGAGCAGCCTGTGCAGGAGGACGACGATGCTTGATTCGCTGGTGCTCGCTATTCTTCCCGCGCTTCCTTATCTCATTGCGCTGCCTGTGATTGTGCCGGCTTTCGCCGCCGCCCTCGTGCTGGTACTCAGCAAATACCAGGATCTGCAGCGCTTTGTCGCTATGACCGCACTCTTCGCTCTGATCGTACTGTGTGTGGTTTTGGTGGTGCTGGTGGATTATTCCGGGGTCCACGTGTTGCAGCTCGGCGGCTGGGATGCACCGGTCGGCATCACCTTAGTCGCCGATCGCCTGGCCACCATCATGCTCGCGGTCTCCTCACTCGTGCTGTTTTCGGTGATGTGGTACGCCATCGGACAGGGGCTGCGCGATGGCACCGAGGATGAGCCGGTCGCCGTATTCATCCCCGCCTATTTGCTCCTCACCATGGGCGTGAACTTGGCTTTTCTGGCTGGCGACCTCTTCAATCTCTACGTGGGCTTTGAAGTCCTATTGGTCGCCTCCTATGTGCTCCTCACATTGGGAGCCTCTCCCAGCCGGGTGCGCGCGGGTGTGTCTTATGTGATGGTGTCCATGCTCAGCTCACTGGTGTTTCTGTTCGCGCTGGCGATGGTCTACGCGGCAGTCGGCACAATGAACATGGCGCAGATTTCCATCCGGATGACGGAGATTCCATCCGGGACACGGACAGCCATCTTCGCGGTCCTGCTCATCGCATTCGGCATCAAGGCGGCCGTGTTTCCGCTGTACTCGTGGTTGCCGGACTCCTATCCAACTGCTCCTGCGCTGGTGACAGCCGTGTTCGCTGGGCTGCTCACCAAGGTCGGCGTCTACTCCATCATCCGCGCACGTACCGTGCTGTTTGTCGACGGCCGGTTGGACAACCTCCTCATGTGGGCCGGGCTGTTCACAATGATCGTAGGTATCCTCGGCGCGATGGCGCAGAATGATATCAAGCGCCTGCTGTCATTCACACTGGTCAGCCACATCGGCTACATGATCATGGGCATTTCCTTTGCCTCCACGCAGGGTCTTTCCGGCGCTATCTTCTACGCTGTGCACCACATTCTGGTGCAAACCGCGCTCTTCCTGGTGGTTGGTCTCATCGAACGCCAGGCAGGATCCTCCTCGCTCCGTAGCCTCGGGTCGCTCGCGTACACCTCACCACTATTGGCCGTGCTGTTCTTGATCCCTGCGCTCAACCTTGGAGGCATCCCGCCGCTCTCGGGTTTCCTGGGCAAGATCATCCTCATCGAGGCGGCCGCAGATCGTGGTGGCTTCATGGCTTGGTTGCTGGTGGCGGGCGCCGTCATCACCTCCTTGCTCACGCTTTACACCATGGTGTTGGTGTGGTCGAAGGCCTTTTGGCGAGATCGCAAGGATGCCCCGGATGGCCAGCTGGCCACTGCCCGCCCGACACCGCTTTCCGACGTCCAAGACGTTGTCCACTTTGATGACCGGGTCGATGTCGGACGGATGCCACTCGGGATGGTTATGCCAACAGCCTTGCTCGTTGCCGGTTCCTTGGCTGTGACCGTGCTTGCGGGACCGTTGTCGGCTGTTACTTATCGCGCCGCGGAGACCGCTATGGATGTCAGCATCTATAGAGAGGCTGTCTTGGGTTCGTCTTACACGGCGCCCGGCCGAAGTCCACACCTAGCGGAACCACCGGCCGACTCTACTGACGGGCTGAAGGAAAAGGGGGTATTGCGATGATCGCTGGATTTCGGCGCCGCTTCCGTTTCCTCACTGTTGGCTGGCTCACCTTGATGTGGTGTCTGCTCTATGGCGAATTCTCCTGGGCGAATCTCATCGGAGGCCTCATTGTTGGTTTGGTGGTGGTGATGGCGTTCCCGCTTCCCGCTTTACCCATTACCGGACTCCGTATTCGGTGGCTCTCCCTACTCGGTTTGGTGTTGTTCTTTTGGTCCGATCTGCTTGTCTCTTCGTTTCGAGTCAGTTGGCTCGCGCTGCGTTTTAGTGATCAACCGCCGTCGGCAATCGTGCGGGTGCCCATGCGTGTACAAGAGGACTTCGTGTTTTCCTTGGCGGTGTCGCTACTCAACCTCACGCCTGGCGGTTCAGTAATGGAATTGGACATCGCTAATCGCACGCTGACTATGCATATTCTGGATGCCAGCTCCACCCGTGAGCTAGACCGCAGCATCCAGAGCATTTCCGAGTTGGAGCGCCGATTGATTAGTACCTTTGAGAAAGGAGCATGATGGAATCCTGGTTGTATAACTCGTTTCTCACAGTCGCCGCAGTCGGGTTTGCGTTGGCGTTCCTCATCAACGGCTACCGGCTGCTTGCAGGGCCAAATTCCCTTGACAGGTTACTGAGTCTGGATGCCACCGTCGCGATGATCCAATGTGCCCTTGCACTGTATATTTGCTGGACGCTTGATACCACCGTGTCCAATGCCATGATGGTGGTAGCCTTACTCGGCTTCATCTCCTCAGTAGCGGTGACGCGTTTCCGAAAGAAGGATGCAAAATGAGCCTGGTTCTGGATATCGCATCCCTGGTATGTATCGCGGGCGGCACAATCCTCGTGTTGGCAACAGCCATCGGCATGGCCCGCTTTCGCGATACACTTTCCCGCCTCCACTCAGTGACCAAACCGCAAACTCTGGGACTGGTACTCACAGTGCTTGGCGCGCTACTGCGTCTACTTGGTTCTGGCGAGCTGACACCGGGCAATAAGGGCGATATGGGAGCACTCATCTTGGTGATCTTGTTCGCGCTGCTCACCGCACCGGTTGTCGGCCAACGCGTCGGGCGCATCGCGCGGCGCGAGCGCCTCTATGACCCGAACCAGCTCGCGCGAGATGACACCGCCTAGGGGCGCAGCTGCTCTAGTTCTTCGCAGTTCAAGTCCACAACCTGCTTCCAATCGCCAGTTTCTTCAAACTTGGCGCGCTGTCGCTGATAGGAAGCACCGGTGTGCTGGATCTTCGTGATCAATTCCAGTTCTTCAGAGCAACCAAGTTTGGCGGCGATCGGTCGCAGCACCTCCAGGATGAGGGCTAGGTCCTCTGTAATCAGGACTTCGTCGGTGTCCCTCGTGGTGATGATGATGGCGTCCATGCCGTAGCGGGCTGCGCGCCACTTGTTTTCTGTGTTGTGCCATTGTTGCAGGCTCGGCAAGCTTTCGCCGGCTTCCAGCAACTCGTCATAATAGACAATGAGGCAGTGGGTGAGCGCCGCAATGGCAGCGAGTTCACGCAGGTTTGAAGGGGAATCGGAGAAGCGAACCTCGATGGTGCCCCACTTCTCCGCTGGGCGAATATCCAGGTGCATGGAGCCGTCGTGATCAATCACGCCAGACTTCTTTTGGTCGGCCACAAAAGCTGACCATTCTTCCCAGTCTTGGAAGCCGTAGGGGATACCCGCGGTGGGGAGCTGCTGATAAAGCATCGTGCGGTTGGAAGCATAGCCGGTGTCTTTGCCACACCATCCAGGGGAGCTGGCAGAAAGGGCTAGTAGGTGCGGATATTTGGTCATCATCGCATTAATGATGGGCCACACCCTATCCGCCGAAGCGATGCCGACGTGAATGTGTACGCCCCAAATGAGCATTTGCTGTCCCCAGTATTGGGTGCGCTCGAGGATCTCGTTGTAGTGATCCTTGTCCGAGACTTTCTGGTCCTCTGACGTGGCGAAGGGGTGCGAGCCTGCCGACCACACCCGCGCGCCGTGTGCAGCCGCGGCGTGTTGCACCGCGCTGATCCCGGCTGAGAGCTGCGCTACTGCTTCGCCAACGGATTCACAGACGCCTGTAACTAGCTCGACCGTGTTGGATAGAAACTCCCGCTCCACCCGAACCTCAAGTTCAGATTCGGAGAGCTCTGCGATGATCTGGTCAGCAAGCGGCACAAGGTCGCGTGTTTCGGGATCGATCAGGGCGATTTCCCATTCCACACCAATCGTGTGGTTTTGCGTCTGCGCGAACTCAATGGACATGTCCACGATTTTAGCGGTTCAGGTCCTCGGTAATGACAAGAATGACACCCGCAGGCTTATCCTTTAGCGCATCGATACGAGGCTGTGCCGTAACTCCCAGCTTGTCCGCAATATTGCGGGCCGCCTGCTCTTCTGCAGCATTGCCGGGAGTGAAAAATGCCACTGACTTTGGCAGTACTTCATTCGGGAAATTGCCGCTTTCGATGTCGCTGTAGCCCTGCTTCTTCAGCTCATCCGCTACGCGATTGGCCAATCCCTGGACCGTGGAATTGTTCAGGGCCTGGATCTTAGGAGCCGGACCGGCTGCAGCGTTGGCAGCTGGCGCTGCTGCCGGGGTACTAGGCGTTGGTGAGGGGGTGGCGGCGGCCGTCGTGCTTGCTGCGCCTGATGCCGGCTGCTGCGCCGCTGCTGGCGGCTGCTTCTGCGCTGGGGCGGTCTGCTGGGTGTCGGATTTTTGTGAGACCACAGCTTCTTCGCTGCCAGTGTTAGTGAGCGAATACACGCCCCACGCTAGGAGAAGTACAGCAACAGCCAGGATAATCATGGCGATGCCACGTAACGGAAGACCAGATGCGGAATTCGTTTCTTTAGTCGACATATGTCACATCCTACCCATCTGTCACAGTCTTTCTTAGTTCGGCACGCTGAAAACGGAGCCGATCAAGCCGGTGCAGCAGCACTGGATACGCAGCCACCGCCGCCGGGACGTCGATAAGCGCATTCAAACGGTGGTAATAGCGCAGTGGCGTCATCCCCAATTCCGAACGAATCGCCTCCTCCTTCTTGCCAATATTCTGAGGCGCGCGGGATTCAAACTCCAGTATTTTTCGGTCACCATCTGCAAGCTCTTTAGTCATAACCACTAGGGTATATGCTCTAAAGGTATGACAGTTCGTCCTATCGTCATTCACGGCGACCCAGTCCTGCACCAGCCCACCGAACCCGTAACCGAAAGCCCCGCAGAGCTTGCCGAGCTGATTGCGGACATGTTTGAGACTATGGATCGCGCACACGGCGTGGGCCTGGCAGCAAACCAAATCGGGGTCAGCAAACGCCTCTTCGTCTACAACTGCCCCGACGTGGAAGGGCCGAACGGCGAGCTCAAGTCGGAGTCAGAAATCGAAGCCCAAGGCGGCGAATTCCGACGCGGTTGCGTTATCAACCCAGAACTGGAAACCTCCGAACTCCCCGAGTCCATGCCCAATGACGATGGCTCCGAAGACGAAGGCTGCCTTTCTGTTCCCGGCGAGTCCTACCCCACTGGCCGCGCTGATTGGGCCCGCGTCACTGGCACCGACGAACACGGCAACCCCATCACCCTAGAGGGATACGGATTCTTCGCACGCTGCCTACAACACGAGGTCGGCCACCTGAATGGCTTCGTCTACACCGACACCCTGATCGGCAGATGGAAACGTCTAGCCAAGAAAACGATCAAGGCCAACGGTTGGAACACCGCCGGGCAGACTTGGACCCCGGGCGTAGATGAGGACCCTTTTGGGTACGAAGACTAACCCAAAAATTGGCGATCGCATCATAGTGCGACGCCTCCTGCCCGATACCCCAGGACACCTCACCGATGTCATCGGGCATGTACTGTCCCTCGAGCCACTCACGGTACGCCCACAATCCGTCGGAGGATTTGTTTCCGACGCAGCAGCAGTGACCATCCCCGCCGAACTGATTCAGGCCATCAAAGTTCTCCCGCCCCGGCGCGTCCGCAACTCCGAGATTCGCGCTGTCGAGGCCGCCACTGCGAAGGCCTTCCCCGGGATTGAGCATGTATGGGAAAACGGCTGGCTCCTGCGCGCAGGCGATGGCATCACAGAGCGCAGCAATTCCGCTGCCCCATTGGGCAGTTCAGCTGGACTTTCTCCAGTACCCCTGGAGAAAATCATCGCCTTCTACGCGCGCCATGATCTGCCAGCGCGCATCCTAGTGCCGGACAGAATCGGCGAGTCCGCGCTCCGTCTTGCCCGCGCCGAAGGCTGGAGATTTGGGCCGGACATCGTGATAATGACGCGAACTTTATCGGAGCCCTTCGAACTCCCAGACTCCCTACACATGGAAATCACTGATCAGCCCGATGCCGAGTGGCTGGAGCTTTATCACTTTCGCGGCAAGCCCTTGCCCGCCCGTGCGCTGGAGCTGCTGCGCACCAGCATCGAAGGACAGATGAGTTTTGGCCGCATCTTCTCCCCGAGCGGCCAGACCATTGCTATTACCCGTGGCACGCTCACCGAAGCCCCTGATGGTCGCCAATTCCTGGGCTATTCTGCGGTCGAAGTTGCGCCCGCTTTTCGACGCCAAGGCCTAGGCACCGCCCTCGGAAAGTACATGATCAACTGGGGTATCTCCCACGGTGCTACTGATGCATACCTCCAGGTATTGGCATCAAACGAGGCGGGAATCGGCCTCTATGAAAAGCTAGGCTTCATGGAGCATCACCGCCACCGCTACGCTAGCCAGCCTTAGCCTAGCTAGGCGGAAGCTTCTTCACCACGCGCGTGCGCGCCACCCGGTCGTGCGGCGCAACCCCGAAGGCATCAGCCTTGGCCGCGCCTGCGTACCAAATGCCAACGCCCAACGCTACGAAGGGGCCGGCGATTGGAATCATCGGCAAGAGCAACCAGAGGTTTCGCTTCGCGGCTTGCCCGGCGTCGACAGGCGTATCGGCGGGACCAACCACCCGCAGCCCCAAGACCCGCTTGCCGATGGAACCGCCAGCCGCATCGAACATGGTCTGCCACAAGTAGAAAAAGACCGGCAGCAGAAAGGCACCCGCCAGCGTCCATGGCTGAGAGAAAGCAATCGCAAAACCAGCTAGGACAGTAAGGAACATAGCGCTAAACAGCGCAAGATCAATGGCAATTGCACTCACCCGGGAAACTACCCGCGCGTTATCTACCGAACGCGGCCCCACGTTTCTTCCCGGCAAAAAGGCGTTGTACACCTCTAGCTGCCCATACGACACCGGTGGCTGCATTGCTGCGCGGACCTCTTGCGCAATGCGATCTCGAACAGGTTTAGCCATACTTATCCAACGCCCAAGTGCGCTGAAAAGTTCCACCTATCCAGAAGAGGCAGCTAGGGTGTAACTATGCGCATCGCCACATGGAACGTTAACTCTGTGCGGACGCGAATCAACCGCGTCACCGATTTTTTAACCCGCCACGACATCGACGTTCTTGCCTTGCAGGAAACTAAAACAACAGATAAGAACTTTCCCTATGCAGCATTCCGCGAGCTCGGCTACGAGGTCGCCCACTTTGGACTCAACCAGTGGAACGGCGTGGCCATCGCATCCCGTGTCGGACTCAGCGACGTAACCACCCATTTCCCCGGCCAGCCTGGCTTCCATAAGGATCCCAACGAGCCACAAGACATCGAGGCCCGGGCTATCGGAGCGACTTGTGATGGCGTGCGAATCTGGAGCCTGTACGTGCCAAACGGTCGGGAGATTGCCGACCCCCACTACGATTACAAGCTTCGCTGGCTCGATGCCCTCGCTAACGCGGTAGCGGATGAGCTACGCACCACCCCGGAACGTCAGCTGGTGCTCCTCGGCGACTTCAACATCGCTCCGCGCGATGAGGATGTCTGGGACATCAGCTATTTCGACGGCAAAACCCACGTCACCGAACCGGAACGCGCCGCCTTCGAACAACTCCTTGAGTCCGGACTGAGCGAAGTTACGCGCAGCTTCACCGAAGGAAAATTCACCTACTGGGACTACGTGCAGATGCGCTTCCAGCGGGGACAGGGGATGCGGATTGACTTCCAGTTGGCGTCGAAAAGCATGCAACCCACCGCCGGGTTTATCGATAGCGAGGAGCGCGCCACCAAGGGGGCCTCGGATCACGCGCCCGTCGTGGTTGACTACAGCACCGCTCGAATCGACGACGTTCGCTAAATGTTCAGCTTCACCCTGTTTGACTTCGGCACTGCCACCTGGTGGCAAACCACGTTGATGATCCTGGACTACGGCATCAAGCTCCTTGCCATCGGTATTGTCCCGGAAGGCCGTAAACCAGCGGCTTCCAGTGCCTGGCTGCTGGCCATCTTGCTTATTCCGATCGTCGGGCTACCACTGTTCCTGCTCATGGGCAGCCCATATATTAACCGGCGGCGCCACCGGATCCAGCGCGAATCCGACGCCATGATTCGAGATGTTCAGGCACATATCCCCGATGTACCGCCGCAGACTCTGCTCAGCCCGGAGCTCGAGTCCATCATTCGACTCAACCGCCGGCTCACGCGTCTCCCCGCAGTCACCGGTATCAATCATGGGCTGTACTCGGACTACCACGAATGCCTCGCTGCCATGATCCGCGCAGTGGACAACGCTAAAAAGACTGTTCACGTGCAGATTTACATCATCGCATGGGATGACACCACCGACCCGTTCTTCCGTGCGTTGGAACGCGCCGCTGCCCGTGGCGTCCAGGTGCGCTTGCTCTTCGACCACGTTGGATCCTGGAAGTACCCGGGCTATTGGAAGCTGGGCCGTCGCCTCAACTCCATCGGCATCGAGTGGCATCTCACCTTGCCGCTGCAGCCATGGAAGTGGCGTTTCCGCCGCCCTGATCTGCGCAATCACCGCAAGATGCTGCTTATCGACGGCTACCGGGGCTTCATCGGCAGCCAGAATATGATCGACCCCAGCTATCTGCTGCATGGTAACCGGCGCCGCGGACTGCATTGGATGGACACTATGGTTGAGCTCACCGGCCCGGTTGTTTCCTCCATGGAAATGGTTTTCGCCGTCGATTGGTACTCCGAGAGCAACGAGGCCCTGGCCCTGCCCGAAACCGGTTCCGGACCGCAACTGCCAGAAAGCTCCAAAACAGACATCAACGTCTTACAACTCGTCCCCTCCGGCCCCGGCTACACCACGGAGCCCAACCTACGTCTATTCAACTCGGTGGTACACCACGCCAAAGAACGACTGATCCTCTGTAGCCCCTACTTCATTCCCGATGAGACACTGCTGGAGGCTGTCACAACCGCATGCTACCGCGGCGTGAAGGTAGAACTCTACGTCAATGAACGTGGTGACCAATTCATCGTTAGCCATGCACAGTCCAGCTATTATGCTGCCCTGCTCGAGGCCGGGGTGACCATCTACCGTTACCCAGCCCCGGCGATCCTCCACTCCAAGTACCTGATCGCCGACCCCGGATCCGAAGACGCCGTGGGAGTCCTTGGCTCTTCCAACATGGACATGCGTAGCTTTGGCTTGAACTACGAGGTATCACTGCTGGTCGCACACGGAAACATCCTCGATGACCTCGAACAGCTCACGGAAACCTACCGAGCAGCTTCCACCATTCTCACCCGCGAAGAATGGAGCAAACGCCCGATCCTGAAACGCTATGTAGACAATGTGATGCGACTGACTTCCGCCCTGCAGTAATTACCTTTTGTCTGCGAATGAGCATCAGGTAACCTGAGAATGAACAAAAGGTGACGAACGTAAATGGAGGTTGCGGTGGCGACACAGCTTCCTGCAGTCGTTCAAAAACTCCACCTGCCGGGCACGGTGCACTACATCAATCCACGGCTCATCCCCCATGAAGAAGACGAGCTTCTCATTTCCGGATTCGGACGCATGGTGCGCTGGTTCGGGGTGGCCTGTTGCATCTTCGCTCTGATCATTGCCATCAATTTGGTGACTGATGGCGTACAGGCACTCGGCATATCGGTGATGTCCGACCTAGTTGCCCGTGCTACCAATCCGCTACTAGCGGTACTCATCGGGGTGTTGTCCACCTTCATCGTGCAATCCTCCACCATCGTCACCACGGTGACAGTCGCGGCCGTCGGCTCCGGTTTAGTGCCCTTGGATCTAGCGGTCATGCTCATCATGGGCGCGAACCTGGGCACCTGCTTCACCGCGCAACTCGTCTCCTTCGGATTGTTCCGCAGGAAACAAAACTTCACCCCGGCTATTGCGGCAGCAATGACCCACTGGTGGTTTAACTTCTTCTCAATATTCGCCTTCTTCTTCATCGAGTTGCTTTTCCATCCACTAACACGCGTGTCGGCCTGGTTGACTGATGCCCTGTTAGGATCCCCTGACGCCCCGATACCCACCACCGGCTTAGTGGCTCAAGTAGTACGCCCCATCGTTCGCGCCATTGGTGTGGAAGGCCTCATCGGCCGCCTAGCAACTCCGGCGTTGGCGGCGACTGCGTGCATTCTGCTCGGCATCTTGGCTATTACTCTGGCGGTCCAACTGACCACCATCTTGTTTTCAGACATCATGGCTGCCAGCTCAAGAATCATGTTGGAAAACTCCGCGCGCCGAGAACACAACGTGATCAGTATCAAGAACTTTTTGGTTGGCCTCGGCCTCACCTTAATGACGCACTCTTCTTCTGCGACAGTGTGTTCGGTGGTGCCCATCGCAGGTACCCGCAGTATCTCGTTACGCTCCGCCTTTTCCATCATCTTGGGCGCAAACCTGGGCACCACGCTCACCGCAGTGCTATCCGTATTCGCCTTGAGCGGAGATTTCAGCGCCGTGGCAATGCAGGCCGCCCTGATCCACGTACTTTTCAACGCCACTGGGGTAGCCACCGTCTTTTTGGTTCGCCCCGTGGGTAGCGCGATCATTTCCCTCTCGGAATTCAGCGCCGCACAGAGTGCTAAGGCCCCCGCCCTCGCACTCTTGGCTATCATTGCCAGCTACACGCTCGTGCCGGCCTTATTCATTGCAGCAGACGCCCTGCGCTAACCGAGTTCGGCGCCCGCAGGCGTCGCTAAGCATCGCGCCGCAGCAACAGCACAATGCCAGCGATATAAATGACCAGCGCCCAGGCTGCGAAGTAGGCCAGGGAACCGTAGCAGGCCATAGAACCAAGACGATCCCACGGCACCTCGGGAATGCTCTCACCGTAGTAGAACGCACTGAGGTTCTTGAACGGTCCATAAGGGGCGACTTTTTGGCCCCACTTTGGCAGCAGTGGTAAGACCATAGGCTCCAATGCCATGAACCAGCCCAGGATGATGACAATCACTGCAGTTGCCGAGCGCAGCAGCCACGCCATCCCCTGCGCCAACAGGATGAACATCATCGCATAGATCGGCGTTTTCCACAGGTAAGGCAGCATTTTCTCATGAGTGAGAGTGAGCTCAGGCCCCAGCTCCGCCCCCACGATCAGTCGGACGATTGGCACACCAATAGCGAAAGCGAGTAGAGAAAACACGATTGCGACGATCGCCATCGCGACGTACTTAGCCAGCGCCACAATCAGCCGATTCGGGACCGCCTGAAACGTCACAGAAATATACTTTTGGGCATATTCATTCGTCACCATGATGACGGACATGATCGCCAAGACGAGCCCGCCGCCCATGTTCATACTTTGGGCCACAGTTTTGGCATCCATCAGCATCGGACCACCCTGCTCGTTAGAGAAGGCGCTAAATAGGAAGGCAGACAATGCGCCGAAGCCCACCGTCATCAGCACATAAAATACCGTGTTGCCCCAGAAGGATCGAACGCTCAGCAGCTTGGTGAACTCTGCACGTAGGGTATTGAAAAACATGGGCTACTCCCCCGCCTTATCGGTACGGTACTGGACGGAATCGCCCGTCATGGTGATGAAAGCATCCTCCAACGAAGCCTTACGCTCCGAGAGTTGCTGCAACAGGATGCCGGTGGAATACGCCAGGGCGCCAATATAGTCGGTCGTTTGATCGTCGATAACCAACACTGGGCGACCTTCCTCATCGGTCTCCTTGGCATAGACGATCTGTTCTTCGCCCAACACCGCCTCGAACTCCTGCATATTTTCACTACGCACCAACACGTGTGTTTTGGAGGAATTCTTCACAAAGTCATAGGTAGTGGTTTCTGCGATCAACCTGCCCTGACCGATCACCACCAGGTCATCCGCGGTGAGAGCCATCTCCGACAGCATATGAGAACTCACCAATACGCTGCGTCCCTCCGCCGCAAGGGACTTAAGGAAGCTGCGCACCCAGCGAATACCCTCTGGATCAAGACCATTGACCGGCTCGTCTAAGATCAGCACCCCCGGATCGCCGATCAGCGCGGTAGCAAGACCCAAGCGCTGCCCCATACCGAGCGAAAAGCCACCAGCTGACTTACCCGCCACTTCAGAAAGACCAACCAGTCCCAGCACTTCGTCGACACGGGAGGATGGAATGCCATTTGACTGCGCAATCCACTTGAGATGCTTCGCGGCGCTGCGGTTAGGATGCACCGCCTTGGCGTCAAGCAGCGTACCAACCTCACGCAGGGGATTCTTCAAATCCTTATAATGCTTACCGTCGATCAGTGCGATGCCCTCAGTGGGCCGATCCAGGCCCACGATCATGCGCATGGTAGTTGATTTTCCCGCACCATTCGGACCGAGAAAACCGGTAACAACACCGGGCTTCACCGTGAATGTGAGGTCATCAACAGCTCGCACCTTTCCGTAGTGCTTGCTCAAGTTGGTTACTTCAATCATGTCCACCAGTGTTACACAATTTGCATCCCGAGCAGCACGCTGTGCATCAATTGTGATCTTAGGGTGCTGGTACTGCTGCCAAGATCTCCGGTAACGCCAGTTGAAATGCAGGTAGCAAGTTTAACTCTTGCAGTGCGCCCAGTGGCACCCAGCGCAGCTCCAAGGATTCCTCATTGGACACCACCGGCAGCTCGGTCGGGGTCATGGCCACCACTGTGGCATAGGTCCAGCCATGAGAAAGCTCAGGGCGTTGCGGATCTTCTGCAAAAGGGCCGTCAGTAGTGAGCTCCTTGATCACCGCGATAGACGCAGTGGAGATACCGGTTTCCTCGACGGCCTCGCGCATCGCGGCCTCGGCAGCAGTTTCATGAGAGTCACGGGCACCACCCGGTATCCCCCAGGTACCGCCATCTGCCGTCCAATGTGCTCGATGCTGCATCAGCACCGTACGCGTAGTCGTGGAAACTAGAAATAGACCTGCCGCACCGAATTTCCCCCAGCGGCGCGAACCTCCGGGCCCCGCAGACCAGCCATCACCATCGCCTTTCATACTCACCCAGCATAGCCACTAATCCGTGCAGAAAGGCGCAGAAAGGCATTGAAACGAAACGGCATCAGCAAGCGATATTACTTTGGACACCTGTTTCGAACCCTGCGACGAACAGAAAGAACTATCCTGCAACTATGACTGATGTGCAGCAGCGCCGCGAGCCGGTGACCGTCGTGCTTCGCGAGGCCTCCGAGCGATCGACGTCAGCAAGCACGTCTACATCGCGAGAGCAGCCTCAACCAGCGTCGCACGCTCCTCAGTCTCGGCTTTCCGCCACGGGCTCCGAGGACCGTTGGCTGGATGTCCACGGCGCTGCCGAGTACTCCCGTACGATTTCCACTCGTCTCAAAGACTCCATCAGTCTGCCAGCGCTGTGGTCCCGGCGGATTCGGACGTTTGCCAACACCACCATCGGCATGATGACTCTGATTACGTTAGTTTTAACTGTCGCGTTGCTTGCCGCTGGCATTTCAATGTCGCGTTCGACGGAAAGCCGCCAATCAGAACTAGGAACGCTGGTCAACAACTCTGAACCACGATCCGCGACGGCTCAAGACCTCTTCACTTCATTGTCGCTGGCGGACACCATCGCAACTACTGGATTCGTGCAGGCTGGCGTGGAGCTGCCTTCCACCCGCGATCGCTACCAACGCGCGATTCAGCGCTCCGCTGCCGCAGCCACCCAAACCGCAGCCGGACTTGAACAGGGCCCCACGCGAGAACTCGAGTTGATCACTCAGATTCAGACGCAGTTGCCCTCCTACACGGCTTTGGTGGAAACAGCACGGACAAACAACCGTCTCGGCAATCCGGTTGGCGTTGCGTACATGTCCGAAGCCTCGTCTTTGATGCGTTCCTCCATACTTCCGGCAGCCAGTGAGCTGCTGGACATCTCCAATAGCAAGGTAAATCACCAACAACGCGAGCTGGCCCAACCACAGTGGATCCCGATCTCGGGCCTGGTAGCCGCTCTTGTGCTGCTCACTATTTCCCAGCGTTGGCTGGCTAACCACACCCGCCGCCGCTTGAACAAAGGGTTCCTCACCGCGACCGCATTCATGCTGACGGCACTGTTGTGGGTAGCCGCCGCCAACGGCATGACCTGGTATTCCGGCGCCAAGGGTTACAACGAGGCTGCCGCACCGCTCGGCGCGCTCACCAACGCGCGTGTCCTAGCGCAACAGGCACGCACCGCCGAAACCATGGCGCTCGTCCGACGCGAGACCTCTGCCGAATCCATCGAAGACTTCGGCATGGTCATGGGCAGCGTCCGCAACGCGATGCAGGAATACCAGCAATCCGATTTGGCCAGCCGAGAGGCCAACTCGAAGGACGCAGAGGACATCATCAATGCTCTGAATGACTGGGAGGCAACACACCAAAAGCTGCGAAGAGCGTTAGATAATGGCGCCTACAACGATGCCATTGGCATCGCATTTCATAGCCACGAATCTAACGGGCCGAACTCCGATGGCACCACTGCCGCATCATTCGACGCTGTCGACTCGGGTTTGGCGCGATTGATGAATGATGCGCGCCTGAGTTTGCGCAGTTACCTGGACAGCGGACTCATGGCCACCCGATGGGTGTCTACATTGGTATTGGTGTTGTCCATTGCATCCGTTGCAGCAATCTGGTTGGGTATTCGCCCGCGACTGCAGGAGTACCTCTAATGACGTCGAAACGCATGCTGCTGCCGTTGTTGGCAAGTCTCACCTTGGCCTCCTGCTCTGCGGCACCGGAAGCCACCGGACCGGCCCCGCAACCAACATTCAATCCCGTACTGCCCGCAGGTTCACAGTTTGAGGGAGCAGGCGCGGTGCCCGCCGAGCAACCAATGTTTGACAACCTACTGGGCAGTTTGAAACCGGACGATAAGAAGCCGGAAGAGCGCGTCCCTGGGATCGTGGGTCGCGGACGACTGATCGTAGGCGTGGATCAGTCGCAAAACCTGCTGAGCTTCCGGGATCCTGTCACGGGCGAACTACGTGGCTTCGAAGTAGAACTGGCGCGAGAAATAGCCAAAGACATCTTTGGCAACCCTGACAACATTGACTTCCGTTATGTGGATCAAAGTGAGAGCGTCAAAGCGCTGGAATCCGGCCAAGTGGATCTCATTTTGCGCTCGATCTCGATCACCCGAGCAGCACAGGAGCAGGTGTTTTTCTCTGTTCCTTATCTCTCGACCGGCACCCGCATGCTGGTGCTGGAGTCTTCCGGCATTGGCTCGATACAGGACCTGGGTGGACGCACCGCATGTGCGCTGAAGGATTCCACCGCTATCCAGCTGATTCGGCAGAATAATCCAGCCGCGAACATCATGTCGACCAGCGCCTGGGCGGACTGCCTGGTACTCCTGCAACAAGGTAATGTCGATGCCATCGTGGGCCACGACACCACCTTGGCCGGCATGGCGGCGCAGGATCCCTATCTGCGAATTGTCGGTACGTCCTTGAGCCTGGAAAACTACGGCGTTGCTATGGCCAAACCGAACACCCGGCAGAATACTGAGGGCCTGATCCGCCAAGTCAACTCGACTATCGAGCGAATCGTGGGTGATGGCACATGGTGGGAGATGTACAACCGTTGGCTCGCCGTCTATCAATTCATTAAGGGCCCGCCGCCCCTGATCTACCGCGATGAGAAAGACAGCCATGAGTGACCATGAGATGCCCCCCGAGACTCGTACTGAAGCGGTGGCGTACGATCCCTTCGCTGAGGACGACGCCGAGCTTGACATGCAGGTGCTTATCGACGACCTCGGCCAGCTTCGCGACGCCACGCAACACACCTCTGCACAGTCAGCACCGCAAACTTCCGCAGTCCCTTTCGATCCCTTTGCAGATGATGAAGACGAGGACGTAGAGCTCAATACCGCTGCAGTATTGTCCGTCGCGGGGATGTCTGTGCCGCCACCGGCAGAAGATGTGAATTCCCGTAGCCGACGCCAAGCGCTATCCACGTTCCGCGAGCGCCGTGGCACCACCCGTGCTGGTCGTGTCGTAGCCGATGGCATGGTGCAGTTGCCGTTCGTGAAGATCAAGAATCCAACTGAGGCGATCATTGAACCGGATCCGCGCGTCAAACCTCCGACGCTCAAGCCCGGCGATATCGTGGCTAGCCAGTACGAGGTTCTCGGCGTAATCGCGCACGGTGGCATGGGCTGGATCTACATTGCCAATGACCGCAATGTCTCTGGTCGTTGGGTGGTCCTCAAGGGCATGATCCCCGGCGGCAACCCACGTGACCACGGCACAGCGGAGGCGGAACGAGAGTTCCTGGCGGACATCACGCACCCCGAGATCGTCAAGATTTACAACTTCATCGATGACCCCCGCGTGCCTGGCGGTTTCATCGTCATGGAGTACGTTGGTGGCCCATCGCTGCTCGATCGTCGGCGCGAGCTGCCCGGTAATGTCCTCCCCGTCGATATCGCTATCGCCTACATCCTTGAGGTCCTGCCCGCGCTGGAATACCTTCACTCCCGCGGCGTGGTGTACAACGACCTCAAACCTGACAACATCATCGTCACTGAGGATCAGGTGAAGCTTATCGATCTGGGCGCGGTGTCTGGAATCGGTGCCTTCGGCTACATCTACGGTACAAAGGGCTACCAGGCTCCCGAGGTATCCACTTCGGGGCCGTCTGTGGCCTCCGACATTTATACTGTGGGCCGCACGCTAGCTGCCTTGGTGTGCCGCCTCCCGGTGGTGGACGGCTACTTTGCCGAGGATCTGCCAACTCCGTTCGAGGAACCACTGTTCCGCCGTCACCTCTCGCTGTATCGCCTGCTGCTCCGCGCCACGCATGAAGACCCCACTATGCGGTTTCGTGACATCCACGAGCTGCGCACCCAGCTCTATGGTGTGCTCCGCGAAATCCTCGCCGTCCGCGATGGCAAACAGTTTCCCGCCCAGCACTCGCTGTTCTCGCCACAGCGCACCACCTTCGGCACCAAGCATTTGGTGTTCCGTACCGACCAACTGATCGATGGCATTGAACGCACTGTCCGCATCACCTCCCCAGAAGTGGTCGCGGCGCTCCCCACCCCGCTCATCGATCGCACCGATATTGGTGCCCCCATGCTCTCGGGTTCCTCATACGCCGAGCCTTTGGAAGCTTTGGAGACCTTGCGGCAAGCAATGACTTCACCCGAGTACGCAGAATCTGCCGAGATTCCCCTCGGCATCGTCCGCGCGCTGCTAGACCTCGGCTTCGTCTCTGAAGCACGTAACTGGCTGCAGACGCTAGCCCCGAGCATGCGTCGCGACTGGCGCTTCCAGTGGCATTCCGGCGTGACTGCCCTGCTTCTCGACGACTTTGCTGTCGCCCAAACCCACTTCAACCAGGTTCTTTCTATCCTCCCAGGTGAAGCCGCGCCAAAGCTGGCCTTGGCAGCGGTGGATGAGCTTTTGCTCCAGCAGGCTGGCCTCGAGTCGACGGCGCTACTCACCCCGGAGGTGGCTCGATCCACCGCAGAACTTGGCTCTTCTATGGCTGATTTGGACTTGACCTTCCTCAGCAACCTGGAAAACACTTGGTCCCACATCACCTCCGATCCGATGTCGCTGCGTTTCCATTCGCTGCGGCTCTATCGGCTCGTCTGGGCTACCAACCCCACCACCGTCTCTTCTGCTTTCGGCATGGCCCGCCAGCTCATGGCGGAAAAACAGCCTGAGCTCGCGATCACGGCCCTGGACCGAGTGCCCCAGAACTCTCGCCACCACCGCATGGCGCGACTGACCACAATTTTGCTGCTCATCTCAATAGAGCTATCCGAGTCCCGCATCCGCCGCGCCGCCCGCAGGCTCGAGGAGATCCCGACCAATGAGCCACGCCTGCTCCAGATCCGGGTCGCGGTCCTCAATGCAGGTTTATCGTGGCTGCGCACGAATAACTTGACGGAGGCCGCGAGCCACAACGACCTCTTTGATTACCCGTTCACCCAAACGGGCCTGCGCACTGGACTAGAGGAAACCCTTCGTTTGCTGGCGCGTTCTGCCCCCTTTGCGCGACACCGCTACACTCTCGTCGATATGGCAAACGCGGTGCGACCGACAACCTGGTTCTAGCGCACTTCCGACACGCTATAAACCTAAGGACGGCCCAGGCGATTGTGCCTGGGCCGTCCTTAGGTTCTTGCCTGAAGGCCGTCGTAATCGTCGGCCTGTCTCAGATTAAGAGTTAGTTTGCGCCTGCCAGCGCTACCGCGTACTGAGCAATCGCAAGCTCTTCGTTCGTCGGTACGACGCACACCTTGACCTTGGATTCTGGCTTAGAGATGATGCGTGGTTCGGAGGAACGGACCTTGTTGAGCTCTGGGTCAATTTCGATGCCGTACATCTCCAAGTCTGCGAGAGCATCTGCGCGCACGAAGTTGTCGTTTTCGCCAACACCAGCGGTGAAGGTGATGGCGTCGACACGCCCGAGGGCGATCATGTAGGAGCCGATGTACTTCCGCAGGTTGTGGATGTAGACGTTGTAAGCAAGCCAGGCGTCAGGATCTTCATCGTCGATCATCTGGCGCAGTTCACGGAAATCGTTCACACCGGAAATGCCCTTAACACCGGACTTCTTATTCAGCAGCTCATCGACCTCATCCACGGACATTCCGTTACGCAGGAGGTGGAATACGATGCCGGGGTCGATGTCGCCAGAGCGGGTACCCATCACGATGCCGGCGAGCGGCGTCATACCCATCGAGGTATCAACTGCGCGACCGTTGTGTACTGCGGAAATCGACGCACCGTTACCGAGGTGGCAAACGATCTGATGGGTGTGCTCTGGATCGCGACCGATCAGAGCTGGCACCTGCTGAGAGACGTACTCGTGACTGGTCCCGTGGAAGCCATAGCGACGAATACCCTGCTTGCCAGCAACGTCTGCGTTGATGGCGTAGAGCGCTGCAGCTGGTGGCAATGAGTGGAAGAAGCCAGTGTCAAACACCGCGATGTGCGGAATGTTTGGCAGCAGTTTGCGAGCAACCTCGATACCAACAATGTTGGCGGGGTTGTGTAGCGGCGCGAGCGGAACGAGATCACGAACCATGCCGAGGATCTCATCAGTGATGACTGCAGGCTGCGAGAACAGCAATCCGCCGTGTACAACACGGTGGCCAACTGCGGAAATCTCCACGTTAGCTGGACCGATTCCGTGCTGGTCAAGGAGCTCAAAAACTCGGTTTAGGCCAACGCCATGATCAGGAATCGGAAGTTCCTCAACCCACTTTTCCCCGCCATGCTTGACGGTGATGCGGCCTACGGGCTCGCCGACCTGTTCCACCAAGCCAGATGCGAAGGGCTCAGCAGTAGCGTCTGCAGATGGGTCCAGGATCTGGAACTTCAGGGAAGAGGAACCTGAGTTGAGAACGAGAGCGAGGGTCAACTTATTTTCCTCCAGCCTGAATGGCGGTGATAGCAACGGTATTGATGATGTCCGCGACGGTCGCCCCGCGGGAAAGGTCGTTCACAGGCTTGTTCAGTCCCTGCAGAATCGGGCCCACTGCAAGTGCGTGCCCGGTGCGCTGCGCAGTCTTGTAGCCAATGTTGCCGGCCTCAAGGTCTGGGAAGATGAACACATTTGCCTTGCCAGCGACAGCGGAATCCGGCATCTTCTTAGCGGCGACGGATGGGTCGACAGCGGAGTCGAACTGCAGCGGACCGTCGACAGTGAGTTCTGGATCCAACTCATGAGCCTTTGCGACGGCCGCAGTGGCGCGGTCTACGTCAGGGCCAGAGCCGGAGGTACCGGTGGAGTAGGACAGCATGGCCACGCGTGGCTCAATGCCGAACTGCGCCGCGGTGCGCGCGGAAACAACGGCGATTTCGCCGAGCTGATCCGCAGTTGGGTTCGGGTTCACGGCACAGTCGCCGAAAGCCCACAGGCGTCCGCGCATGACCATAAGGAAGATGGAAGAGACCACAGAGGCCTCTGGCACAGTCTTGATGATCTGGAAGGAAGGCTTGATCGTGTGTGCAGTGGTGTGGTTAGCACCGGAGACCATGCCGTCAGCAAGGCCCTTTTGCACCATCATCGTGGCGAAGTAGGAAATGTCCCGCATCGTTTCGCGAGCTTGTTCTTCCGTGACGCCCTTGTGCTTGCGCAGCTCGTGGAAGTCAGCGGCGAATTCCTCGGCTAGTGGCGTGGTGAGGTGATCGACCAACGAAGCCTTGGACAGGTCCAAGCCGAGTTCGGCGGCGCGGCTGTTGATGGCAGCTGGATCGCCGAGGATGGTCAGGCGCACGGTGTCATCGACCAGCAGGGCGTGAGCTGCTTGGAGGATGCGGTCATCGTCGCCCTCTGGGAGCACGACATGAGAGTTGGCGTTCTTGGCGCGTTCCAGCAGCCACGCCTCGAATACCTCGGCGCTCATGACTGGTTCTACATCTTGGTCAATTGCCGGTAGTTCTTGGCCTTCGCTGAAGACACCAAGAACGGTGGCGCCAAGGTCCTCGGCGTGTGTCACGGAGAGGTCGGCGCGCGGGGTGCGCTCGTCGGCGAGGATGATCATTCCGACTCCCAATGCGGCGGCAGCCTTAGCATCGTAGTCAATGGAGCCGGTACCGAGAAGAAGGACGGGTCCTTCAGTCAAGGGGCGGGACGCCAGCACTTCGGAAAGCTCGGCGACGCCGTCGATAAGCGGGCGAACCTTCAGGTTGTAGGCGTGAGCGAGGGCATCGATATCGAAGCCGTCAAGCGTCCTACCGACGGACGTTAGGAGGACCGATTTAGTCACGTGAGTCCTTTCTGCAAACTTTGTTAAATGGCACATTTAGGTAATAGGTGTGATTCTCAACGCGATTCTACTTCAGGTGTTGCGTTTCGACACATTCGCGCCTTTTATTGATGGAATTTTCGCGCGGGAGATTGGGTCCCCGCAGCTGCTGCCGTAGACTAAATGCACTAACTGAACTCTATTTTTAAGGACGCTATCCACCTATGTCTCGACCGCTTCGCGTTGCTGTAATCGGCGCCGGCCCTGCCGGCATCTACGCTTCCGACATCTTGATGAAGTCGGGCCAAGAGGTATTGATCGATCTGTATGAGCGCATGCCGGCACCTTTCGGCTTGATCCGCTACGGTGTCGCACCCGATCATCCTCGCATCAAGGGCATCGTGAATTCCCTCCACCGCGTTCTCGACCGTGATGAACTTCGCCTGCTGGGCAACATTGAAATCGGCAAAGACATCACCGTTGAAGAACTCCGCGAGTTCTATGACGCGATCGTCTTCTCCACTGGCGCTACGCTCGACCGTGACCTCCAAATCCCGGGCATCGACCTCGAGGGCTCCTACGGCGCTGCTGACTTCGTCGGTTTCTACGACGGCAACCCCAACTTCAAACGCACCTGGGACCTCTCGGCTACATCCACCGCCGTGATTGGCGTAGGCAATGTTGGTTTGGATGTCGCACGCATCCTGGCAAAGACTGCCGATGAACTCCACGTCACGGAGATCCCCGACAACGTCTATGAGACCTTGAAGTCCAACCAGGCCACGGAAGTGCACGTCTTCGGACGCCGCGGCCCAGCGCAGGCCAAGTTCACCCCGCTGGAACTGAAGGAACTGGATCACTCCCCGAACATCGAGGTAATCGTCGACCCAGAAGACATTGACTACGATGCCGCCTCAGAGCAGGCCCGTCGCGATTCGAAGTCCGTAGACCTGGTGTGCCAGACGCTTGAAGGTTATGCGATGCGCGAACCAAAGGGCGCGCCGCACAAGCTGTACATTCACTTCTTCGAGTCCCCAGTGGAGATCATCGGCGCGGACGGCAAGGTCACCGGACTCAAGACTGAGCGCATGCAGCTCGACGGCAACGGCGGGGTCACCGGAACCGGTACCTTCACCGAGTGGCCGGTCCAATCCGTGTACCGCGCCGTGGGCTACAAGTCCGACGAGATGCCGGAAGTGCCTTTCGACGCCAGCCGCAACGTCATCCGTAACGACGGTGGCCATGTCATTACCCACGCCGGGGAGATCGTTCCTGGCCTGTACGCCACCGGCTGGATCAAACGTGGCCCAGTTGGTCTCATCGGCAACACCAAATCCGATGCCAAGGAAACCACCGACATGCTCCTGGCTGACTACGCTGCCGGCACTCTGACCGCACCTTCCTCGCCATCTCTGGACGCAGTCACGGAGTTCCTGGATAAGCGCGGAGTCGCGTACACCACCTGGGACGGTTGGTACCAACTAGATGCCGCCGAGAAGGCACTAGGCGAATCCGAAGGACGCGAGCGCAAAAAGATCGTCGAATGGGACGAAATGTTAAAGCACGCGCGCGGGAATCAATAGCCCCGTCGATCTGCTATTTTGCCGGCGATAACCACATTTTCAGCTTCGGCCCTGTGGTTTTCGCCGGCTTTTTGTAATTTTCGTGGCGAGGCACGGTTTTTCACAATTAGACTCGCGCGCATGGATTACCACATGCAAGTTTCGCAGCTCAAAGACCTCAGCGCGCTTGAGGTTCATGAAATCTATAAGCTGCGCGTGGGCATTTTTGTACACGAGCAAAACACGGCTTACAAAGAGGTCGATGAAATTGATGTCCTGCCCTCCACTAAGCACATCCTGGTGTGGTCATCTCAGAATAAAGAGGAGCTCCTCGGCAACATTCGGGTGTATGAAGATGCTGTAGAAGGCCAAGATGTCATGCGCTTAGGACGTGTCTGCGTCGCAGAATCAGAACGCGGTACGGGTCTGGCTAAGAATCTGATGGAGTACACCATTAACTACGCCGACGAAACCTTCCCAGAAAAGAACTTGGTCCTCGACGCACGTACTCCCCTGGTGCGCTGGTACGAAAAGTTCGGCTTCCGCAAGATCGCCGAGGAATACCCCTTCGCAGACATCACTCTGACCCCAATGATGAAGTTGCACTAGTGTGCTGACGTCCCCCCTCGCTGAATTAACTCCCTATCAGTGCTTTCAGCTTTTTAAGCTGCGCGTTGACATTTTCGTCGTAGAGCAACAATGCGCCTACGAAGAAATTGATGAGGTCGACGCACTGGCTTCAACTCGGCATGTCCTAGCTTTCGACGGCCCATCGCTGGCCGGCGCTGCACGTGTTTTTCCTGACGCGGAAGGACACACCTGGCACATCGGTCGGCTTTGCGTAGCACCGCCCTACCGGGGCTCAGGATTGGCCACACAGATTATGCAGACATGTCTCGCGCTGTGTGAGGGGCCGGCCGTGCTCACCGCACAGTCCCCACTCGTGGATTATTATGCGGCTTTCGGATTCCAGCCCTCTGGTCCCGAATTCGATTGGGATGGGATTCCTCATACTCCGATGCGGCTTCGCGAAGGTAGCGAGCGCGTCTAGCTGCGGAAACTACCGCCGTCGCTCAGGTGAGACAAAAAGTTCCCGGGATAAATCTCACGCTTACACCGTTGTAATTCGGCCTTATGGTAGTGAGCGTGACTCTAATCGACCCCACCCATACCATCAATGAATACCTGTCGCGCGAAGACTGGCGCGTCAATGCGAACGCCAACCAGGACTACTCGCTCGGTGGGCTCATCCTCAACGCTTCCGGCAAGATGATCGCCAACTACTGGCTCGATAACATCTTCAGCGAGGAAGCAGCCATCGCGCATCGCGAGGGCGACATCCACATTCATGACCTGGACATGCTCGGCGGATACTGTGCCGGCTGGTCTCTCCGACAACTACTTACCGAGGGCTTCGGCGGTGTTCCCGGCGCGATTTCCTCCCGCCCACCAGAGCACCTATCGAGCGCCCTGGGCCAAATGGTGAACTTCCTGGGCACGCTCCAAAATGAATGGGCCGGTGCCCAGGCATTCTCCTCCGTAGACACGTATCTGGCGCCCTATGTACGGGTAGACAACCTCAACTATGACCAGATCAAGCAGTGTTTCCAGGAGTTTGTCTATAACCTCAATGTGCCTTCACGCTGGGGAACCCAGACCCCGTTCACCAATGTCACCCTCGACTGGACCTGCCCAGAGGATCTGCGCACCGAGCACCCGTTGATCGGCGATACCGTGTGCGACTTCACCTACGGGGACCTCCATGCCGAGATGGACCTGATCAACCGCGCCTTCATCGAGGTTCTCTCCGAAGGTGATGCCGATGGTCGTCCATTCACCTTCCCGATCCCTACGTACAACATCACTAAGGACTTCGACTGGGATTCGGAGAACGCAGCAGCGCTCTTCGAAATGACCGCTAAGTACGGCCTGCCTTACTTCCAGAACTTCGTCAACTCTGAGTTGGATCCTGGCATGATCCGCTCGATGTGCTGTCGCCTGCAGCTAGACCTGCGTGAGCTCCTCAAGCGCGGCAATGGGCTGTTTGGCAGCGCTGAGCACACCGGCTCCATCGGAGTAGTCACGCTGAATTGCGCGCGACTGGGCTACCGCTGCGAAAGCGAAGAAGAGCTGCTGAGCGAGGTCTCCCGTCTGGTGGCTATCGGCGTCGATACGCTGGAGCGCCGACGCGCTACGGTGGCGAACCTGCTGGATGCGGGCCTATACCCCTACACCGCCCGCTGGCTGCCGACCTTGGATAATCACTTCTCCACCATTGGCGTCAATGGTGTCAACGAGATGATCCGAAACTTCAATGGCGAAACCGTCGCGTCCGATCCGGAACTGGCACTTCGACTTCTGCAGCACATTAATGATCTGCTCGTCGCGGCGCAGGAGGCCACCGGACATCTGTATAACCTAGAGGCCACGCCTGCGGAGGGCACTACTTACCGTTTTGCTCGCGTTGACCAGCAGCTTTATCCTGACATTATCCAGGCCGGCACCCCGGACCAGCCTTATTACACCAACTCAACGCAGCTGCCTGTCGCACACACGCCTGACCCCTTTGAGGCACTCGAGCTACAGGAGGAACTGCAGACCCAGTACACCGGCGGTACAGTGCTGCACCTCTACATGGGCGCAGCGCTCACAACCGGTGACGAAGCCGCATTGCTGGTTCGGCGTGCCTTGTCTCGCTTCCGTCTGCCGTACATCACGATCACTCCGACCTATTCCATCTGTCCTTCCCACGGCTATCTCGCCGGTGAGGTACCGGAATGCCACTGCGGTCGCGAGACCGAGGTCTGGACGCGCGTAATGGGTTATTTCCGGCCGGTGGCCAGCTTCAACACCGGCAAGAAGGGCGAATTCCGTGAGCGGGTCTACTTCCATTAGCCTGCCCCTGGCTGGAGTTATCCCCTTCTCCGCCACGGACTGGCCCGGCCATCTCACGGTCACGGCATTCACTCAGGGCTGCCCGCTGGCATGCCCTTATTGCCACAACCCTGCGCTTCAAACCGTCGGCGGCGGGCAGCCCTTCGAATCGGTGCTGCCGCTGCTGGAAAAGCGACGCGGGCTTATCGACGCCCTGGTCATTTCCGGCGGGGAGCCCACCATGCACGCGGGGCTAGGAGAGGCAATTTCTGCAGTCCACGCCGCTGGTTTTCCCGTTGGGTTACATACTTGCGGGTACCGCCCCTCGGCGATGAAGGCGTTGCTCGAGTCTTCGGCCACCACCCCGGATTGGGTCGGGCTCGATGTCAAGGGGTTGCCGGAGGACTGCCAGGAAGAACTAGGCATAGCGCCACGTGCGGCGGAGGGGTGTTGGGAAACACTGTCACGGCTGCAAGCTGCCGGGGTGGATCTCCAAGTACGCACCACCGTGTGGCGAGGTTCCACGATCGAGCGCCATGTGCCGCAGCTTCGCGAGCGAGTCCAGAGCTACGGCGTAGATCTGGTGGTACAACAGGCCCGCAACGTCGATGCTACGGGCCAGTTTCGAGGCTAGTGCTCTGCCACGGTAACCGCTTGAGCGGCCGTGGTGGCGCGATCCCGCGCAGCCTCGACGGATTCTCCAGTAGCAACTGCCACACCCATTCGGCGTTTGCTGCCCGCGAGTGGCTTACCGAAGAGCCTCAGGTCAGCTTCCGGCACGGCTAGGGCCTCGGCCACGCCCGAGTACTGCACCGGCCCCTCAGAGGAACCATAAATGACGGCGGATGCGCCCGGCGAGGTGAGAGTGACATCAACAGGCAAGCCGAGGATAGCGCGTGCATGCAGTTCAAACTCGGAGAAGCGCTGCGAGGCCAGCGTTACCAGGCCAGTATCGTGTGGTCGAGGTGAAACCTCGGAGAAATAGACATCATCACCATCGATGAAGAGCTCCACCCCGAACACGCCGCGGCCGCCCAGGGCACCGGTGATCCGAGCCGCTACTGAACGAGCGTTCTCTAGGGCTACCTCAGACATCGGCATCGGCTGCCACGACTCCACGTAGTCGCCGTCCACCTGCCGGTGGCCGATGGGCTCACAGAACCAGGTGGCATCCTTGCCAGTAGCCGGGTCAATTGACCGAACGGTAAGCAGAGTGATCTCATAATCGAACTTCACAAAGGACTCGATGATGACGCGACCCGAGTCCACTCGGCCACCGGACATCGCATATTCCCAAGAGCCTTGAATATCTTCGGCGGAATGCACCACCGACTGTCCTTTTCCGGAAGAACTCATCACTGGCTTGATTACGCAGGGATAGCCGATGCGCTCAACAGCTGCTGAGAACTCCTCGAAAGTAGACGCAAATTCGTACTTGGACGTTGGCAAGCCAAGTTCCTCGGCTGCCAGGCAGCGAATGCCTTCTCGGTTCATGGTCAGCTGGGTAGCCCGCGCAGTGGGGATCACTGTGGCAGTGCCAGCTTCTTCCACAGCGGCGAGGGCCTCGGTGGCAATGGCTTCGATCTCCGGAACCACAAAGTCAGGCTTGACCTGTTCGATCAGCTCCTCCACGGCTTGAACAGAAGTCATATCGATCACGTATGAAGAATGCGCCACCTGGTGCGCAGGAGCATTGGCGTAGCGGTCCACGGCATGAACTTCAACGCCTAGTCGCTGTAGCGCGATGGTTACTTCTTTGCCGAGTTCGCCGGAGCCAAGCAGCATGACTCGGGTGGCGTTTGGGGACAGTGGGGTGCCGATTTTTTCCGGAGTGTACATGGGAAAAGTATAAGCCCCCAAAGGCGCGGACGGGCCAGTTGCGAACCGCGGGTTTTGAACTTCAGGTTAAGTCCACACCAGCGTTCCTATGGTGCTTAAGCCACGTCTGTGGCAACCACACGACAAGAATATAGGCAATGAGGAACGTGAGGGTCTTATCCAGTGGGTCGCTGAAACCAAAGCCGTCCTGAAAGCCGATGGTGGTGTAGCGGATCTCATTTAGTAACTGCGCAGTGCTCGGCTGCCCCTGCCTAATAATCGGCCCTAAGAGGGTGATGTTGAGCGGTGCTGCGAGTAGCGAAGTGAGCAGTCCCGTGAACAGGCCGTTGATAAGTACCGGAACGAGGTTAGCCATGCCACCCAACTCGTGAGATTTGCCCGCAATAATGGCAACCACCATATTGAGCGGGGCGAAGAGCAGCATGCCAGGATCCCATAGTGCCAAAATCAAATAGTAGGATGCCGAGCACGCGACCCCGAAGCGAGTACCCAAGAGCAAAGCTGCCGCGATGCAACCGATGGTGTCGAGGTACAGCGGAATGCCGGTGTGCCAGAAGGTTTTACCCATCCCCACGTCCAGCAGAATGAATGCTGCCAGTAGGCCAATGTTTCGCCAGGACAGCTGCTTGGTGCTTGCGAAGAGCGCAGCGACAAGAATGAAGAGGTTTGTGCAGATCACCACGATCTGAATTGGCTCGCCATTAAAAGTATGAATGTTTTCCTTGGGAGGGAAAGCCAAGACTACTACCCAGTTGAATACCACTAGTAAAAGCACCATCGCGTCAAGAAGCACGCGCCACCGTTTGAATTTGTACATAGCTCCCTTGAGGTTGCTGGCTGCGTGACACCCGCAGGCCGTTTGGGCCCAGCCAGCATCGATCTGGCAACCAACCGGCAGTAGCATTCGCCCGATTGATCGTGGAAAACACGGTGATCTCTCAGTGTTTGCTGGTCAGGGACTATTGTCGACTTATCTCGAAGATGTCCAGCACACCTAAAATCAGCTCCACCTAAGTGCTAAATCAATCCTATCTGGTCACCATGCCGTGCCAACTCAGTGGCCTGCGTAATGACCTATTCGCGACGGCATTGAAACTAGAAGGCAGCTCCCACGATTCATATCGCGGGAGCTGCCTTCTAAACGTGCTGTAGTGCAATCATCTGGGGAACTAGTCGGCCATCACGTCATGCCGCACGATTGTCTGGTCGCGACCTGGGCCGACACCGATGTAGGAGATGCGGCAGCCGGAGAGCTCCTCCAAGCGCAGGACATAATCCTGCGCCTTCTGCGGCAAATCTGCGAAAGTCTTGCAGTCGGTGATGTCTTCGTCCCATGCTGGCATCGTCTCAAAGATCGGTTGTGCATGGTGGAAGTCGGATTGCGTCACCGGCATCTCGTCGAATCGCTTGCCGTCGACGTCATAAGCGACGCAGATAGGGATCTCGCCGATACCGGTGAGCACGTCCAGTTTGGTCAGGAACAGGTCCGTGAACCCGTTGACGCGAGAGGAGTAGCGGGCGATGACGGAGTCGTACCAGCCACAACGACGCTTTCGGCCGGTGTTAACGCCGATCTCACCGCCTGTGGTCTGCAGGTATTCGCCCCACTTGTCAAAGAGTTCGGTCGGGAACGGACCGGCACCAACGCGGGTGGTGTAGGCCTTGATGATGCCCAGCGAGTGCGTGATGCGAGTTGGCCCGATGCCGGAACCGACACAGGCGCCACCTGCCGTCGGGTTGGAAGACGTCACGAATGGGTAAGTCCCGTGGTCAACGTCCAGCATTGTGGCTTGGCCGCCCTCCATGAGGACATTCTTGCCAGCGTCAAGGGCCTTGTTGAGTTCAAGCTCCGCCTCAATGATCATCGGACGTAGGCGCTCTTGGTAGCTGAGGAAGTACTGCACGATTTCCTCTGCGACGATGGACTTGCGGTTGTACATCTTCACCAGCATCTGGTTCTTAACGTCCAGTGCAGATTCCACCTTTTGCCGCAGAATGGACTCATCAAAGATGTCCTGGATGCGGATGCCCACGCGAGCCACTTTGTCTGCGTAGGTTGGACCGATGCCACGGCCTGTTGTGCCGATTGCGCGTTTGCCCAGGAAGCGTTCTTGGACTCGGTCGAGGACCTGGTGGTATGGCGCTACCACGTGTGCGTTTGCGGAAATACGCAACCGGCCAGCATCGCAGCCACGTGCGATGAGGCCATCCATTTCTTCAAAAAGCGCTTCCAGGTTGATCACGACGCCATTGCCCAGTACTGGGGTAGCATTTTCACTCAACACACCAGCTGGCAGGAGCTTGAGCTCATACTTTTCACCGCCGACAACAACGGTGTGACCTGCGTTGTTACCACCGTTTGGCTTCACAACATAATCGACGAGGCCGCCAAGGATATCCGTGGCTTTGCCCTTGCCTTCATCGCCCCATTGGGCGCCGACAATCACGATTGCAGCCATAGTTAACGTCACTTCCGATCAACTCGAGTAGCGTCCCACATCTAGGGGCGCATAAGACGTTAACTAATTCTACATGCTGTGAAGGATCTCCAAATTCATGCGGGCCATGACCTGAGTTGCGCCGACACCAGTGGGTGAAAACTGTTTTCCAACTCCTGGGCTACTTCATAGCAGCTCAGGACACCGAGTTACAGGTCCTCGATGACCTCGGGAGGGAAGCCTGGATGTGATGAAGTAGGCACGAGTGCCGCCACTGCAGAGCGACGAGACAGCCCACATACCTGCAGCAAATCCACGATCAAGGAACGCGTTTGCCCCAGAATCATCAGGGTGGAGAACGCGTCCGGGTCAGCCAAATCTGGTGCGGCCTGTGCCGCCAACTTGCGCAGCCTGTTCGCTAACTGTGGCAGCTCCGGAGCCATGGACGCATCAGTCCGGTACCAAAACACCTCTGACAGGTCGTGGGAAATTTCGGCAAGCTCATGAATCAGTTCCATCTGCCCCTGCGAGAGGGGTTCTTGGTCGTCGAGAAGCACCACCGCACGCCGAGCCAACACCCGGGTATTGCGCATCGCGTTATCCACCGGGTTGAGCACCCGGAGGATGGAACGCAGCTCGCGGCGACGTTTCCACATCAGCGGTGAGGCATTCACTACTTCCCTACTGGAGTTGGCGGTGTTGATCATGTTGTTGATCGCGCCTTGGGTGCCGCGCGCCTTTTGCAGCGCCGCGGCGAGCTGCTTCGAATCACCATGATCCATCGCATCGGCGACGTCCGCCAGGACCGCAGACGTCAAGCCCAAAATGCGGGCGATCTCGCGCCTACCGCCCTTCAGTGGCGATTGGGGAAGCAAGGCCATGACCACGATGCCCACTACCCCGCCGATAAACGCATCGACCATGCGGTCCATGCCACCCGAAGTTCCAGGAGGAAGAATGGTTGCGATGAGGACCGAAGCGAAAGCGGCCTGATTCGCGGCCAACACGCCTTTATCAACGAACATCACCGCAGTCACTGAGATCACTACCCCGACCGCAATTTGCCACACCCCGGCACCAAAATAGTTGATCAACAAGTCCCCCAACCCCACGCCAATACCGACGCCTAAAACGAGCTCAAAGGCTCGCCGCATGCGGTCACCGCCGGTAGCGGACAGCACAATGATCGTAGCCATCGGGGCGAAGAACGGTTGTGGGTGTCCAATGAGGTGCACGCCGATCCAGTAGGAAAGGCCAGCCGCGAGCCCCAGCTGCACTATGTACAGCCACGAGGTGCGCACTCGCTCAAAACCTTCACGAAGGCGGCCGATCGTTAACGCCGTTGCGGCTTTCTGCTTGCTTCTCACGCTTGCCCAGCTTATACGCCTTGTCCCACCGCCCGCTGTTGTTCCCCCGTTGACCGCACTTTTATGCCCTCAGCTGCGTACTTTGCGAGCCACAAAGTAAAATTGTTGGCTATGCGACGAATCATCCTGCAGTGTGGCCAGGCACCGCCGCACCGGACACGCGTGGACACTATCGAGTTGCCCACCATTCCTTCTCAGCGAGATCTGCGCTTCCTTGAACCAATCGCTCGGAGCGCACTGGAGAGCGATCCGACGCCCTCACTCGCGGAGATTCAGCAACAACCCGATGTGAAGCCCTTGGGCGCTCCGCAGTTGGCGCCGCAGCGGCCGTCGACAAGCGTGCGCTTGGTGGTGCGCGGCAACGACGCCGCACTGTCCGCAGTGCTCACTCGCCTGATGCGCCAAGACGACATGTGGATTGAGGTCGCTTTCGCCCCGACTGGGCCGTCCATTGCCGCCGAGAATTGGAAGCTCCCGGGTTTGGACTTTGCGCTTGAGGGCGAAGTCCAGCCCGCTCCGCTCATCCGCGATGATGCCGGCATTGCGGTGGCAGGATCCGCGGCCATCGTCGACTGGGATGGCGGCGAGGTTACCGGGGAGGTCATCGTTGATGACCATGTTCTGCTGCACACGCAACAGCAGAGCGACAACTTCGGGGTCCGGCTCGTCCCCACCACCGATGCACCCGGCATAGCGGCTGTGAAGAAGGTGCGGCAGCGTGCTCGGATTCGCAGCGAATACGACCTCCGCAGCCTGGCAACAGGTCGTGCGCTGCAGGCGGGCGGACGCAACCTGCGCGTGCTTATCGACGGCGAATCCCGCAAACGCCCTGTCGAGCGTGCGACGTTTTACCGCCATCTCCGCGACCTACAGGTGGTGCGCCCTTAACTGGCCACACCAGCGTGCAGTCGCTGGACCGGCACTGCCTAAAGAAGTGTGCCCCGGGAAAAATCCCGGGGCACACTTTTGTTGCAGCTTAGCTTACTTGGAAACCGAGGTTCCTACGGAGTGCAGGTCCTGGCAAGCCTCGATAATGCGCTCAGCCATGCTCTGCTCAGCCTTCTTCAGGTAGGAGCGTGGGTCGTAGGCCTTCTTGTTGCCAACTTCGCCGTCGATCTTGAGCACACCGTCAAAGTTGGAGAACATGTGCGCAGCGATTGGGCGGGTGAAAGCGTACTGGGTATCAGTATCGACGTTCATCTTGATGACACCATAGCGCAGTGCCTCTTCGATCTTTTCCTTCTCGGAGCCGGAGCCACCGTGGAATACGAAGTCGAAAGGCAGCGCGTCGTCGCCGAGGCCCAGCTTCTTGCGGGCGACCTGCTGGCCTTCCAGCAGCACCTCTGGGCGGAGCTTGACGTTGCCTGGCTTGTACACGCCGTGGACGTTGCCGAAGGTAGCGGCCAGCAGGTAGCGTCCCTTTTCGCCGGTGCCGATGGCATCGATGGTCTTCTCAAAGTCTTCAGCGGAGGTGTACAGGTTAGCGCCAGCCTTAGCTTCAACGCCGTCTTCTTCGCCACCGACAACGCCGATCTCAACCTCAAGGATGATGTTGGCGGCCTTAGCCTTTGCCAGCAGCTCCTGGGCGATCTCTAGGTTCTCGTCGATTGGCACGGCAGAACCGTCCCACATGTGGGACTGGAACAGTGGCAGCTCGCCACGGTCGACGCGCTCCTGGGAGATCGCCATCAGTGGGCGGACGTACTCGTCGAGGACTTCCTTCTGGCAGTGGTCGGTGTGCAGCGCAACGTTGATGCCGTAGTTCTTCGCAGCCTCGTGTGCGAAAGCTGCGAGTGCAACAGCACCGGCGACTTTGTTCTTTACGGCAAGACCGGAGCCGAACTCTGCGCCACCGGTAGAGAACTGGATGATGCCGTCAGACTCTGCCTCCGCAAAACCCTTCAGGGCTGCATTGATGGTTTCAGAAGACGTGCAGTTGATCGCTGGGTAGGCAAAGCCACCCTTTTTAGCGCGATCGAGCATCTCGTTGTAGACCTCGGGAGTTGCAATAGGCATAGTCTGGGACCTCCAGGTTGGTTGGAAAAATTACCTACTTTCCGATTATGCCCGTAAAACCGGCGCCGTGCTGTGGTCCACGCATTTGGAGGTATCGCTCCCACACCTATTTTTCTACAGCGGTCACCTTAGCGGCTGCTTCTAGCAGCATCCATCCCGAAAGCTGTACAGAAAGGTCTCGTTCCGGCACCGCAGAACCCAGCACAGCGCCGCTGACGGAACCTGAGTAGGCGCTGCTCTTCGGAACCTGGGCATCCCGCGTCCAGTCTGATGGGAATACCGGAAGGCCATCGATTTCCAGCCGGTGGTTCCATACCGAAAGCGCAGAGGCGCTCACCAGTCGTGCGGCTTTCCGCTTTGTCTCCCGGGTGGCCTGGGAGTCCCCGGGAAGGCGTACTGCTACGTCGGCAAGGTAGCGCGCCAAGATTCCCTTGAACAGTCCACCGTCGCCGCCGAAAGTTTCGCAATTGATCACGCCTTCTGGGGTGGCCAGATGGGTTTCTACCGCGGAAACAAGTTCGCGGACACGGGCAATGTAGGCGTAGGCGTCGTGGGCACGTTCGGCGTCATCAAGCGTCGCAAGATCCTTGATTCCCTCGTGTGCGAGGATCCCCTCGGCGATCTCCAGGCAGGCACCCATCATGACACCCTGGCAGTACGGGTGGATATAGCGGACTACCTCTGGACCGTGCATCCGCATACGGATACCGTCCATGACCAAGCCTTTTTCGTCGATGAGGTTGTCAAAAACCCAGTCGGTAAGTACGCGCGCCTTGGCAATTTTCCCGATCCGCGCGAACATAATGGCCGCGGGGCCATTAGTGGGCACGTTGTAGAAAGTCTCATTAGTCCGCCACGGCAGCACTCCGGTCAAGGTGTCAATGCCTGCCGCGATATTGTTCTCGAGGGAACGCAGGTTCTTGCTTTTCGACGCCCGCTGCCAACGGCCCGCGGCAAGGGCGAGCCACGACTTGTCGTCATAGTAGCGATTGACAGTCAGGTTGCGAATATTGCGCAAGCGGATTCCCCGCATCGTTTCCCGGATGCGCTTCTTACGCTTCTTCGTCGGGCGCCGCAGGGCGGCATCAATCTGGCAGTCCAGGTAGTGAGCCTGCCACCAGTAGTGCCAGCGCAGGAACAACTCGTCTTTGGTAGTTGCTGGCCAGCTAATGACAGCGAGATTTGTTTTCGGGATCCCCCACAGTTTCCGCGCGTGCCGGTCGGTGATCGCCGACTCGGCGAGATCCGCCCTATGGGACCATTTTTCTTCCATTGGCTGACTCCTCACCAAGCGTTCTCAAGAGATGCATGTTGCCGGATCCATGCGTGCATGGCGATCCCGGCAGCAACACCTGCGTTAATAGATCGGGTGGAACCGAATTGCGCGATGGAGCACGTCATGAGCGCTCCTTCGCGCGCCGCTTGCGTGACCCCCGGCCCTTCCTGACCAAACAGTAACAGGCATTTGTGCGGCAGGCTCGCTGTTTCTAGCGGGATTGACCCCGGGGTGTTATCGATCGCCACGATGGTCAGCTCCTGCGCGCGCGCCCAACTAATGAGCTCGTCCACTGTTGCGTGGTGCATTAGGTGCTGATAGCGGTCCGTGACCATCGCTCCACGCCGATTCCACCGCTTCTTTCCCACGATGTGCACGGTATCCACCGCAAAGGCATTTGCCGTGCGCACCACAGTGCCGATATTGGCATCGTGCTCGAAATTCTCAATGGCGATGTGGAGCGGGTGTCGCCGTGTATCGATGTCAGCGACGATTGCCTCGCGCGTCCAATAGCGATACTGGTCCACAACATTCCGCTTATCGCCCTGCGCAAGCAGCTCAGGATCAAACTTGGAATCGCTTGGCCATTCACCCTCCCAGGGCCCAACACCAACGCGAGATTCAAACCATTCGGTGGGCCCTTTAACTTGTTCAGAGTCCAAGGTCAGCCAAACCCAAAAGGTAGCGGTATTCCAGGCCCTCGGCTGCGATAACATCGCCCGCGCCGGTGTTGCGATCCACGACGGTGGCCACGCCCACGACCTCCGCACCGGCCTCTCGCAAGGCAGATACCGCGGTCAACGGGGAGTTGCCGGTAGTGGTGGTGTCTTCCACCACGAGTACTTTCTGACCAACCACATCACAGCCCTCAATGCGCCGCTGCATGCCGTGCTTCTTAGCTTCCTTACGCACCACAAAGGCATGGATCTCGCGCCCCGCGGCGTGCATCACTGAGGTTGCTACTGGGTCCGCGCCCAAGGTAAGTCCACCGACCGCGACGTAATCCCAATCGGAGGTGAGCTCACGCAGCAGTTCACCGATAAGCCGTGAGGCCTGAGCGTGCAGCGTGGCACGGCGCAGGTCAACGTAGTAATCCGCTTCCTTCCCGGAGGATAGCGTCACCTTGCCATGCACGATGGCCAATTCCTTCACCAGCTCGGCAAGCTGCTGCTTCTTCGTTTGGTTTACCATGTGTGCTCCTTAGGCGGTTTTTAGAAGATTGTGGGTTTGGTATCGCGACGCACCACTCTTGTGCCGTCACTTTCTGGCAGCTCAGCAGGCCCCTCGGCAATCGCGCCGACTTCATCTACTCCCACCGGACGTGCTTCCACAACACCGTGGGAAGCGCGCTGCGCCCTGCTCGGCATTTCGACAGGGTCCTCCGAACGCGGCACCCTGAGTAGTTCCGGTTCTTGCTGCTTTTCGACGAGCACTGGATCGCCCACCGGGCGAGTTCTCACCGGAACCTCTAGGTTCCGAACGGCACGTGGTGGCAGTATCCGCGAAGCATCGGCAATCAGCGCAAGCGGCTCTATCATCCGATCCCAATCCTCGGAAGTAGAACTCTTCTGGGTTTGGGCTAGGACCCAATCCGACTCTGCCCACACCGCTGTCACGGCTGCAGGCATGGCTGCTAGCGCTGCGATAATGCGCTCGTCGATGGCACGCTCGGCGGCACCGAAATCGTTGGATAGGATCGCGAAACCTGAAACTTGGGTTACGGGGAGGAGATCGTCGGAGTCGTCGTCAAGCAGCTCGCCAACGCGGCGGGCATCGAGCACGACATCGCTGGCGGCGGTGCGCCGAATCGCCATCACTGGCACGTTTTCCAGATCGACCAGGTACATTTCATATTCCAAGCCGAAGCTCTCCACCACTCCGGAGACCACTTCGCGTGGCGCTGCACCAGTGGCTGCGGCGCCACGCGACCACTCGTCAGTTAGATAATCATCAGCCTTGGCGTAGTCGAAGCCACGGTCGCTCGCCCAGTGTTTGCGCTCGCGACGCGCACCACCCGGCAGTTTGAGTCCAAGGCGGTGCTCGCGGTGTTCCCGAGGATCTGACTCGGTCACTGCGTCTTCGGCATGTTTTGCCACGGGTTCTGATGGAGCCGCCGGTTCCGCCGCCTCGATGTCCGCAATTACCTCAGCGATCGAGTCCGGTTCTGGCTCCGGTTCCGCAATCGGCTCCGGTTCTGGTTCTTCCCCTAGATCAGGTTCAAGGTCTTCCACTACCTCAATCTTGCGGGCAACACCCGGTGTCAGTGGTTCGGACAACTCATCCCAACCAATTGCTGGGCCAGCGTTTGCCAACACCTCAGTCCCCTGAGTGCCCCCACCGCCTAGTTCAGCCGGGGTTGAATCAACTTCTGACGCGCCCTGAGCCGGCTGCTGCTGTTGACGACGCGAAAACCACAGCAGAAATACTGCGATGGCAATGAGTAGGAGAGCTGCAAGAATAAACCACACGGGGATAAAGCTTAGTCGACCCGCTGCACCGGATTACTACGATCGGCGGACCACTGCGACCAACCACCCACAAACAGCGCGGCACCAGGCAGCCCAGCGTGGTGCATCGTCGCGATCATTTGTGCCGAATGCAACCCGGAACCGGAGTAAACGATGACGTTTTCACCAGAGGTCACCCCAATTTCCGCAAACTTTTCCCGAATCTCCTCCGGGGACTTGAAGGTGTAGTCCTCATGCAAAAGATCCAAGCTGGGCAAGTTCACGGCACCCGGGATGTGACCTGCTTTGAGATCGAGGGATTCCTTCTGTCCGGAATAGCGGGAACGCTCACGGCAGTCGACGAGAATCCCCTGATGTGCCTTCACGTCCTCTAATGTTGCGGTCGGTAGTTGGCCAATGTGCGGCCGTAGTGTGCTGGTTGCCGGGAAGTTACCGGGTCCACCAACGACGGGCAGCCCGGCGCGCCTCCAGCCGTCAATGCCACCATCAAGGATCCGGACGTCCGGAACACCCGCCCACTTCAGGATCCACCAGGCACGGGCGGCAAGAAAGCCTTTGCCGTAGTCATAGATTACAACCGGGCTTTCGGCGTTGACACCCATTTTGACGAACCACCGCTGCAGCTGCAGCGGGTCCGGCAACGGGTTGCGCCCTTCTTGACTCGAAGGAATTCCTGCTAGCGCTAGCGAGGTGTCGCAAAACTGCGCGTTTGGGATGTGTTCGGTGAGAAAGCGGGTCAGACTCGCGCCCATACCGGGCTCCCACACGGATGCGACGATCGTGGTTTTGCGGGAATCCCGTACGCGTTGTACAAGGTCAGCCGGGGTGATGGTGATCATGGCACCAAGTCTAGGCGGGACTGCGGGTAGGTGCAGCATCAGGCTAGGAACGTCGAGAAGCAGACGCACACAGCGGTACCGGCCACGATCGACAGCACCGCGTTACGACGCCAAGCGTGCACTACTACGGTCGCAGCCAACCCGAGCCCGTATCCCACATTGATGTTGGTGCTGCCCCAGTTCACTCCCGTCAAACAGTAGAGGGCAAGAATAAACATTGCCCCCATGGGCATCCACCGGCCGAAGTTCTCTAGCAGCGCCGAACCGTACAACCGGGTTTTGACCAGGAAGGGCACTGTGCGCAAAGCGAAGGTCACGGCGACGCAGGTGGCGACGGCGAAGAAGAAGTAGCTACTCATGGCGTCCCACCACCTTGTGACGAATCACTAGTGCTACCGCAAACAAGGTCATTGCGATGAGCATCATTTGTTGGTGTCCGAACATCGCGCCCACCCCAGCAGCACCAACAGCCAGCAACAGACCAACCGCATCTTTGTTAACGTGCCAGGAATCCATGGCCAGCACCACAAACAGGGCGATGAGGACAAAGTCCAATCCCGCCAAACCACCAAGCAGGCGCGCACCAAACACTGCGCCTATCAGCGAGCCACCCGCCCAGGACATGTGCAGCCCAACGTGGATCCACCACATTACTTTTGGGTCGCGTTCTTCTCGTGGCAGCCCCATCACTACCGCAAAAGCCTCATCAACCATGCAGAAAACTATGTAGAGCCGTTGCCATGGCTTCTTGAAAGCCTCAAGGGGGTAGGTAAGCCCATAAAAGAGGTGGCGAAAATTGATGAGCAAGGTGGCCACAGCGATACTCAGCAATGGTGCGCCCGCAGCGATCAAACCGATGAGAATGAACTCCATGGAACCGGCGAGAACCGTGAGGGAGATCAGGGGCGCTGCCCACCACGGAAAGCCGTTGTCCACGGCCAATACTCCGAAACCGATACCCAGCACCATAATGCCAAACCACACCACGCCGGCTTTGGAGATGGCGGTGTGGATTGGCGCACGCTGGGTCATAACCGGTCATTGTAGTTTTGTGTGGGCGTCCCCATTCGCACTGGGGGTACGGAGGGAAAACTGCCCCATGGAAAGCTGTTCCACCTCAGCCTTGTCGGGCGGGCAACTCATTTCCACGGGGCAGAATCAGGCTGGATCTAGGCCGAGAGCTCCAGCGACTCGCCGCCATCAGCAACATCCACGTGTACGGTGTCTCCGTCCACGACGTCGCCGGCTAGCAGCTTCTTGGCCAACTGGTCGCCAATAGCCTGTTGGATGAGGCGACGCAGTGGACGCGCGCCATACGCTGGGTCGTAGCCGCGCTCCCCGAGCCACAGGCGGGCTGCATCGGACACCTGCAGCTGCAGCTGGCGGGCAGCCAAGCGAGCTGCCAACTGCCCCACCTGAATATCTACGATGCTGGTCAGCTGCTCCTGAGAAAGAACGTCGAAGATGACCACGTCGTCGAGGCGGTTGACAAACTCTGGCTTGAAGGCATGCTTTACGGCATCCATCATCTGTTCCTTAGTGCCACCAGCCCCCAGGTTAGAGGTGAGGATCAGCAGTGTGTTGCGGAAGTCCACGGTACGGCCTTGGCCGTCGGTCAAGCGACCTTCGTCGAGGACCTGCAGCAAAATATCGAAGACGTCTGGGTGAGCCTTCTCCACTTCGTCGAAAAGCACGACGGTGTAGGGGCGGCGGCGCACAGCCTCGGTTAACTGGCCACCTTGGTCGTATCCAACGTATCCCGGAGGGGCTCCGACGAGGCGGGCAACAGAGTGCTTCTCACCGTACTCGGACATGTCGATGCGAACCATGGCGCGTTCATCATCAAAGAGGAATTCCGCGAGAGCCTTCGCCAGCTCCGTTTTACCCACACCGGTAGGGCCCAGGAAGAGGAAGGAACCGGTTGGGCGATTTGGGTCGGCAACGCCGGCGCGGGAACGGCGCACGGCATCAGAGACCGCTACCACTGCGGCGTCCTGTCCGACCACACGTTTACCCAGTTCAGCCTCCATGTTCAGCAGCTTTTCCGTTTCCCCTTGCATCATTTTTCCGGCTGGGATCCCAGTCCAGGCGGAGACCACATCGGCGATGGTATCCGGCGTGACTTCCTCCGTGACCATGGATGCCTGGATCTTGGACTCAGCTTCCGCAACTTCCTTTTCCAGCTCGGGAATCCGGCCGTAACGCAGCTCGGCAACCTTACCTAAGTCGCCCTCACGTTCCGCCCGCTCAGACTCGCCGCGCAGACGCTCCAATTCCTCTTTCGCGGTGCGCACCCGATCGATGGAGGACTTCTCATTAGCCCAGCGGGTTTTTAGTTCGCCGAGCTTCTCCTTTTCATCGGCAAGCTCCTGGCGCAGCTTGTCGAGGCGGATCTTGGATGCCGCATCAGTTTCTTTCTCCAGCGCCATCTCTTCCACTTCGAGGCGACGAACCACGCGTTCAAGTGCATCGACTTCCTGCGGGGAAGAATCGATCTCCATGCGCAAGCGCGAGGCCGCTTCATCAACAAGGTCGATTGCCTTATCTGGCAGGAAGCGCGAGGTGATGTAGCGATCGGACAGCGTCGCAGCAGCCACTAGCGCCGAGTCTTGAATGCGTACGCCGTGGTGCACCTCGTAGCGCTCCTTCAGGCCACGCAGGATGCCGATGGCATCCTCGACTGAGGGCTCACCGACATAGACCTGCTGGAAGCGACGCTCCAGCGCGGCATCCTTCTCGATGTATTTGCGATACTCCTCCAAAGTGGTGGCGCCGACGAGTCGCAGTTCACCGCGGGCAAGAAGCGGCTTGATCATGTTCCCGGCATCCATTGCAGACTCACCGGAGGCACCGGCACCCACAATCGTGTGCAGCTCGTCAATGAAGGTAATGACCTGCCCTTCGGCGGCCTTAATCTCGTCAAGCACAGCCTTAAGACGCTCTTCGAACTCACCGCGATACTTCGCCCCGGCAACCATCGAGCCGAGATCTAGGCTAATTAAGGCTTTCCCTTGTAGAGATTCAGGTACGTCACCCGCCACGATTCGACGCGCTAGCCCCTCGACGATCGCCGTCTTTCCAACGCCAGGCTCGCCAATCAGCACTGGGTTATTCTTGGTGCGACGGCTCAGCACCTGGACTACGCGACGAATCTCTTCATCACGTCCGATAACCGGATCAATCTTGCCTTCACGGGCCAGCTTGGTCAGATCGGTGGAGTACTTCTCCAGCGCTTGGAACTGTCCCTCCGGGTCTTGGGAGGTGACCTTCTGAGAGCCACGCACCGCAGTGAAAGCGCTTTTAATAACGTCATAGGTGGCGCCACGAGACTTCAGGATGTCAGCAGCATCGGAATCGCCGCGGGCAATTGCCGCCAAGAGCACCTCAGTGGAGACAAATTCATCTCCTAGCTCGCCGGCCAACTCCTGAGCTGCAGTGAGCACATTGAGGGCGTCGCGATTGAAATTCGGGTTGGCCAGGTTCGTCCCCGAGGCTTTAGGGTAGCTATCAACCTTCGATTTCGCCTCGCCCAACACCGTTTTAGGGTCCGTGCCTGCGGCCTGTAGGACAGGAGCGGCAATGCCATCAGCCTGCTCCAAAATTGCGACAAGCAGATGTGCGGGTCGAATATCTGGGTTTCCGTTAGCGGAAGCGAGTTGCAATGCTGACTGCAGCGCTTCCGAAGTCTTAGTGGTTGGGTTAAATGAATTCATATTTTTCCTCTCTTTCTACTAGTTCTAACACTCAACAGATTGAGCGTGTTCCACTCAACTCACGGAAACACTGTGATATGCAACACAATTAAAGTTGACAACCCTTGACTCAAGAGCTTGCTCCGAGCCTCACACATGCTTACCATGTTGACGTGACCCCATTTAAGGTAGTGGTAATCGGGGCAGGCCAGGCAGGACTCGCTTCCGCGCAGCAACTCACCAACCGCGGTCTTCGCCCCGGCAGCGACTTCCTCATCCTCGACGCCAACGACGGCCCCGGCGGCGCTTGGAGGCACCGCTGGGACTCCTTAACTCTCGGCAAGACCCACGGCATCGCCGACCTGCCCGGCCTAGCGGCACCACGTGGCGACGACACCGTTCCCGCGTCACGTTTAGTCTCCGAATACTACGGATCCTACGAAGAGCTGTTTAACCTGGCGGTTCGACGCCCTATCCGAGTGCTACGCGTCTCCCAGGACAGCCCACACGTGCCATTTCAACTTGAGCTCTCCTCCGGGGAGAGCATCTGCGCCCACATCATCATCTCCGCCACCGGCACCTGGGATTCCCCGTTCATCCCCCATATCCCCGGCATCGAAACTTTCCAGGGAAAGCAACTCCATACTAAGGACTTTGTCCGCGCAGCTGATTTTGCGGATCGTCGCACCGTGGTCGTCGGCGGCGGACTCTCCGCGATCCAATTCCTACTCGAACTGGGCGCCGAGACCCCGACGGTCTGGGCCACACGACAGCCACCAGAATTCCTGGGCAACGCCACATCAGCGTCATGGGGATTAGACGTCGAGAAGCGGGTGCGCGCACGCACCCTGCGCGGGGAGGGCCCCGGCTCAGTGGTATCCAACACCGGCATCCCGGCGCGCACTGACTATCACGCCGGCGTTAACAGTGGTCTGCTAGTTTCCCGTGGCATGTTTGACCAGATAACACCCGAAGGAGTGGTCTTCGCAGGCACACCACCCAGCCCAGCCTATGGTTGGGACCCACTACCAGCGGGCACGTTCGTGGATGCGGACATCATCTTTTGGAATACTGGCTTCCGCCCTTCACTACAGCACCTGGCCCCGCTGCATCTGCGCTCACCACGAGGGGGAATCCACATGACGGATGAGGTCACTACCGCCAGAAACCCGCGAGTACTGCTCGCTGGCTACGGCTCGACTGCTTCCACCATTGGAGCGACCCGCGCTGGTCGCAGGGCCGCCTCCGCTGCGTCAAAACTGCTTAGATAGCGCGGCGGCTAGATGGTGTGGCCTTTGAGCTCCGGAAGTGCGAACGCCGCCATCGCCGCAATCGCGAAAGCGAGAGCAAACAAGGCAAACAAGCCCATCGTCCCCAATGTGGCCAACACTGGCGGGACAAACAACGGCGCAATGATGGAAGCAATCCGGCCGAAGCCTGCTGCCGCGCCAGTCCCCTGACCACGAATATTGGTTGGATACAGCTCGGGGCCAATGGCGTACAGCGCACCCCAGGCCCCCAGGTTGAAGAAGGACAGCAGGCATCCAGCAAGGATGATCTGCCATTCGGCCGTCGCAAAGCCATACATGCCCGCGGCAACAGCAGAGCTGACAAGAAAAGCTGCCAGGGTGGATCGGCGCCCCCATTTCTCGATGAGATAGGCCGCAACGGCATATCCCGGGAGCTGTGCCACCGTGATGATCAACGTGAAGGTGAAAGACTTCACCAGGGTGAAGCCCTGCGCGTGCAGCAGCGAAGGAATCCAGATGAACGCGCCGTAGTAGGAGAAATTGACGCAGAACCAAATCACCCACAGCGCCGCAGTCCGAGAACGCACAGCTCTATCCCAAATCGAATCAGCAACAACCGCAGTTTCCATCGCCCGCGCTGGCGTCACCTCAAACAGGATCCGCGATTGCTCAAAAGACTGCACTACCGTCTCGGCTTCCTCGTGGCGCCCACGCGATTCAAGGAAACGCACCGACTCCGGCATACCGACGCGCACAATGATCGAGTACAGCGCCGGGATGCACCCTAGCGCAAGCGCCCACCGCCAACCGTCATGGCCGTTGGCAACAACAAACGTGCCGACGACCGCAGCGAGAATCCAACCCACCGCCCAGAATGCTTCCAACAGCACTACCATCCGTCCCCGCACTGCCCGCGGGGAGAACTCGGCAATCAATGTGGAAGCCACAGGAAGCTCCGCTCCCAGCCCAAGCCCCACAAAAAATCGCAGGATCATTAGCACTGCGAGCGACCCTGCGAGGGCCGATGCCCCAGTAGCGATTCCATAGATCAGCAGCGTTGCGGCGAAAACCTGTCGACGCCCGATTTTGTCGGCGAGCAAGCCGCCCAATGATGCACCGATGGCCATCCCGACGAAACCGACAGAACCTAGCCAAGACACCTCCTGTTTGCTGAGGTTCCACTGCACCGCTAGGGCTGCCATGATGAAAGAAATCAGTCCAACGTCCATGGCATCGAGCGCCCACCCAATCCCGGAAACACTGAGCAAACGGGCGTGTTTGCGGGTGACTGGTAGTTCTTCCAAACGCTGCGTGCGACTTTGTGCACACATGGAGGCGGAGTTGTCCATGTGAAGATCCTAACGGCACAATGGACGTGTGCCAGGGCCAATTACGAATGTATTGCTCGCTGAGCAGAAGGCGTTCCGCGAACGCGTACTGAGCGAGCTCTTTCTCACGCGCCCAGAAACCCGCCTGTTGTTTCCCGCAAAACAAGAAGATGCGCACCAAGAATTGGTGTTTGCACTCTCATTTATACTGGATAACGAGCTAAACGAAGATCTGGTAGTCACCTTTGCCCGGGACCACCGCGCCTTCGGACTCACACCGGAGATCGCCCAAACAGGCCTCGACATCATCCGAAAATGCATCCGGGAGTTCTGCACTGACCTCCCCTATTCGGAGGTTCACGTCGCCGACCAAAAACTCAGCAAACTGTCAAAACTGTTGGTGTCCACGCTTTCAGAGATTCCCCCACCCGGATGGGGCAAGGTTGTAGAAGTGCAGCGTCGCTCACGCCGGATCACGGTGATTCGCCTCGAATGCCCCAATCCGATCCAGTACCTGCCGGGCCAATACCTCGCCGTCTCTTCTTCGCTCGCCCGTGGCTATTGGCCACACCTCGCTCCTGCATTGCCATCTAGCGACGCCGGTTTCATCGAGTTTCACCTCTCCGAGACCCCGGAACTTTCGCGACTCGCGGTATCCCAGCCAGGTGACGAGTGGTACTTCGGGCCCGGGCATGGCAACCTGCATCTGAGCGGCGAAAACGATGCGCTTTTGATCGCGCGGGGCACCGGCCTCGCGGCACTCCGGGCAATCCTGCTAGACCAAATTATGCGTGGCACCACGAACCGGATACACCTGTTCTTCGGCGCGGAGTTCCCCGGGGAGCTCTATGATTTGCAGGGATTGTGGCACATTGCAGCAAACACGCCGTGGTTGTCGGTGACACCGGTCGTCGAGAAGCCCGCGGACGAGTGGTGGGTTGGTGCGACCGAACACTCTCAGGCTCCGCGCGGATTGCACTTGCAGCAGGTGGGGACACTTGCTGCTTCGGTGAGTTCGTGGGGAACCTGGGCAGATCGCGAGGTACTCATTTCCGGCGCTCCCGAGTGGGCGCAGCAAACACGTGCGCAGTTGATCGAAGCTGGCACCCCAGCAGACAACATCCAGGTGCTAGCCCTGTAGGACGGGCAGTGTAGCACGCGCCTTATCTACGTCACTGAGTTCAATCTCGGCTACCAGCAACTCTTCACCGTAGCCAGCTTCAACGATGCGTTTCCCGGTCGGGCTGATAAGTGCAGAATGACCGATTCCCGTGGGATCGCCGGGTGTAGCCTCCGGCGGCTGTGCCTGGCCCACCGCAACCACGAAGCTGGTGGAATCCAATGCACGAGCGCTCCCCAGCAGCTGCCATTGCCGCAGTTTGTCTTCTCCATTAGCCCATGATGCCGGCAAGACGATGATTTTGGCGCCGCTACTAGCTAGTGCCTTGAATTGCTCTGGGAAGCGAATGTCATAGCAGGTAGCAAAACCCAACTTTCCCCAGGTCACCAGCTCCGCCCCGGGCGCGACCGTATCCGATTCGGTGTATCCGAAGGCATCATAGGTATGCACTTTGTCGTAGCGTTTAACAGCCTGACCGTCTGTGATCAACAGTGTGTTGTGCACCCGGTTGAACTTGCCCTGGGTATCCGCCGGGGTGAACATTCCGACCACGATCATGGCCTTGACCTCGGCGGCGAGTTCCTTAATGGCCGTACCGAAGGGACCATCGATGGGTTCTGCGGCTTCATCCAGCCGCCCCGATTGAAAAGCTTTCATCGCCGCTTCTGGAAAGACGATCAGCTCAGCTCCACGTTGCGCAGCTTCCCGCGCTGTGTCTTGAATACGAGCCAGGTTGTCTAGCTTATCTCCAGAGGAAAGGATCTGTGCCAATGCGATCTTCATGGCCCCCAAGCTTATGTGGATAGCCACAAACTATCCACAGATCTGCGAAACCGGGCCTTGCTCACATTGCATCCAGTCCGCACCATGCAGGGCATGAACATCACCACCACACCCACACAACCACTTGAGTTCCCCACACATTTCCCTGATCTGCCAGGTAGTTCGCTCACCGCGGCAGCGTTGTCCACCGCGAGCGCGAAGTGGCGAGAAGAATCCAACCGGTGCTCCCAATCCCTGCAGGCGAGCCACCGGCAAGTACTCAGGACCATCGCGCAGCTACGGACGCAGGACGACATGATCACAAGGACGCTGCGTGCTGCCGGTTAGGGCACCTGAGCTTTACGACGCCGCCCGCCAGCTTTCCCAGCTCGCCACCCGGCAGTCTCAAGCTCTCCACGCCAATGACCAGCGGTGGGAAACCCTCTTTGCAGCCGGTAGCGATGCCGACTTTCTCCAGGCTGCCCGGCGTTCCGATTCCGCGACTGCGAAACAACAGGCGCAAGTAATCAGTCAGATGAGTGCTGTCGCTGGGGTGCTCTCCCGGGCTGCGGAGGTTGCCGCTGCGCTGGAGATTGACGTCGATAAGCTCACTGCTTCCCTGGATCGCATCGGGCAGCGCTCCCGTTCAGTAGATCTCCTCCTAGCGGAGATTGCTGAGTTAGGAAAGGCGGTGGATCGGGCTTGCGCGCAGGAAATCACTGCCATTTGCACTGAGCAACAACCAACGAACACCACGCTCAGTGACTTTTCTGATGCCAGCCAGCAAGAAATCCACGAGTTTGTGGTCAGTACCGCCGGTCCAGAAATCCGCGCCCTAGCCGAGCGATTCCCCACAGCTCGTTTCATGCCGGCCAGCGACGGCGTTATCTTGGCCTTTGGTGAGATAGACACCGCACCCGCCGTCACTACCCTCGTGCCAGGAGTGGGGTCAGCAGATCCTGCAGACTGGGCAGGGTACGCCACCCGGGCACAAGGAATCTCGCGCACCACGGGTGGCGCCGCAGTGCTCTGGATCGACTATCGCGCGCCGAACAACCTACTCGCGGCTACCGCTACTGGCCCCGCGAGTATCGGTGCTACGCGGCTGCGAGACTTTCAGGCGGAGCTCAAGCGGCGGGCCGCGCGAGTGGGCAATGAACCTCATCTCACGGTGGTTGGTCATTCCTACGGGTCAGTTGTCACCGGCCATGCTGCGCAGGGCCGTGGTCTAACCGCTGATGCAGTGGTGTTCGCGGGTAGTCCCGGTGTCGGAGTACACCGTGCCGATCAGCTCAACCTCAAGTCTGAGCGTCCACGGGTGATCGCCACGACCTCCACTGCAGATCCGATCGGGCTCTCGGTGACCGCCCGCAGCGGTGTCCACGGTCCTGATCCCGCCGACCCGGAATTTGGGGCGGAGGTATGGCCGGCAGCCGGCGGGCACTCGGCATACTGGACTGATCCGGAGTTTCACCGCCGGTTGCGCACGCTGCAGGATAGGAATCCTTGAGGATTAGAACAAGCCGGTCGGCTTCTCGTCATAGGACACCAGCATGCACTTGACTTGCTGATAGTGGCTCATCATCATGGCATGGTTTTCCCGGCCGATGCCCGATTGCTTGTAGCCGCCGAAGGCCGCATGCGCCGGGTAGGAGTGGTAGTTGTTCACCCACACTCGGCCCGCCTGAATCGTGCGGCCAGCCCGGTAGGCGGTGTTGCCGTTTCGGCTCCACACCCCAGCACCGAGGCCGTAGATCGTATCGTTAGCAATCTCCATGGCTTCTTCGAAGGTTTTGAAGGTCGTCACTGCGAGAACAGGGCCGAAGATTTCCTCTCGGAAGCACGCCATGTCATTGGAACCCTTGAAGATGGTCGGCTCGATGTAGTAGCCGCCTTCCAAACCGTCGATCTTGTTGATGCCACCGCCAGTGAGCGTCTCTGCACCCTCAGCAGGGCCGGATTTGAGATAGCCGGTGATCTTGTCCATCTGCTCCTGAGAAGCCTGCGCGCCCATTTGCACTTCGGTATCAAGCGGGTTGCCAAATTTAAGGGATTCCACCTTCTTCACCGCACGCTTGAGGAACTCCTCCGCGATGTCTTCATGGATGAGCGCCCGAGATGGACAGGTACACACTTCGCCCTGGTTGAGTGCGAACATGGCAAGGCCCTCCACGCACTTGTCTAGGAAGTCATCATCCTTATCCATGATGTCCGGGAAGAAGATCGACGGCGACTTGCCACCGAGTTCCAGAGTGACCGGAATGATCTTGTCCGAAACTGCGGAGTGAATGATCTTGCCGACCTCGGTAGAGCCCGTAAACGCGATTTTGCTAATCCGCGAGCTAGCCGTCAGGGCGGCACCTGCCTCAGCACCGAGGCCGTTCACCACATTCAGCACGCCCTTTGGCAATAGGTCTGCAATGAGTTCGATGACGTAGAGGATTGATGCCGGCGTTTGCTCAGCGGGCTTGAGGACGATGCAGTTACCGCCGGCGAGGGCAGGCGCGATTTTCCACGCAGCCATGAGCAGCGGGAAGTTCCAGGGGATGATCTGCCCCACCACTCCGATTGGCTCGAGGAAATGGTAGGCAACGGTATTGTCGTCGATTTGCGACATGCGCCCCTCCTGGGTGCGCACCACCGACGCAAAGTAGCGGAAGTGATCGATTGCCAGGGGGATATCGGCAGCAAGAGTTTCGCGCACAGCTTTACCGTTGTCCCAGGTCTCCGCGACCGCAATCTTTTCGAGGTTCTCTTCCATGCGCTCGGCTATGGCGAGCAGCAATGCTGCACGTTCCGCCGGGCTGGTCTTGCCCCATGCATCCTTTGCGGCATACGCCGCGTCGAGCGCTTTCTCGATGTCATCGGAATCAGAGCGGGGGACCTGGCAAAAGACTTCACCGTTGACTGGGGAGAGGTTATCCATGTAGTTGCCATTAACTGGAGCCACCCACTCTCCACCGATGAAGTTCTCGTAGCGCTGCTTGAATTCTACGATCGAGCCCTCGGTGCCAGGGTTTGCGTATACCGCCATTGGGGACGTCCTTTCAAGTGCTGAGCGTGGGAAATGGTTGAATTTCGCTCAGCCTAACCAGGGGGAAATGTGTCCGCAATCACATTTACTATATTTGCAGTCCCTTCTTTGAAAGGTCGCAGCTAGGAAAGGTTTTGTTAATTAGGCAAATTTCGGAAATGCGAAAGCCCGCCAGCGAAACACTGACGGGCGGACTAGCTAAGGCTTGCGCCGTTTTCGACGCGGTTCCCACATCACCACAGCGGTGGAGCGTGGCACGTGAACCAATTCACCATGACTGCGCGGACGTTGGTTGTCTGCGAGTTCACGTTTCAATTGTTCGTTTTCCGCCTTGAGCTTTTCGTTTTCTTGGGTCAACTCGATGATGGACTTAATTCCCGCAAGATTCACACCTTCTTCTTGGGAAAGTCGCTGGATCTCGCGCAGCAAATCTACGTCCCGACGCGAGTATCGCCGGCCGCCTCCCCTTGTCCGCTGCGGAATAACCAGGCCTATCCTGTCGTAGGTCCGCAGCGTTTGGGCATGCATTCCCGCGAGTTCCGCAGCGACAGAAATAACGAAGACCTCGTTATCCGCCCCTCGGCTACTCATCAGATTCCTCCTTATTCCGCCCCGACCCAATCGGCACGAGGATCATGCCCCGCGTCCTTTTCGGCCTGGACATAGCTGCGCAATGCAGAAGTTTCTGCTGCACCCATGTTTTGAGGAATGTGGACTTCTACCTTCACCAACAGGTCACCTTGCGCTCCAGAAGCACGATGTACTCCCCGATTCCGAACTCGCAGCACGCGCCCAGAAGGGGTTCCTGCCGGTATTTTCACCCGCACAGGGGCATCCAAAGTCGGAACAGCGATTGTCCCGCCAAGTGCGAGCTCGCCGAAGCTTACTGGAACCGTCACCTGCAGGTCATCGCCCTTTCGGGTGAATACCTTGTCAGGTTTGACGGACACCGTGACGAATAGGTCGCCCGCCGGCTTGCCGTTGGGTCCCGCTTCGCCTTGCCCGGCGAGCCGGACCTTCTGACCATCCTCAACACCGGCTGGGATACGCACCGTGATGGACCGAGTACGACGCACAGTCCCAGTTCCAGTGCAGGTTGCGCACGGATCGGTGATCACGCGTCCAGAACCACCACACTTGGTGCACGGTGCAGAGAACCCGAAGGCCCCTCGATTTTCCGAGGTATATCCCGTGCCACTGCAATCCCCACATACGGATGGGTTTCCGGATTTGGATCCAGATCCGTGGCAATCAGTGCAGGGCGCTTCCCCACTCAGTTGAATGGGGATCGTGGTCCCTTTGGCCGCTTCGCGGAATTCCAGGGTGATGGACGTTTCGACGTCGGCCCCCCGCGTTGGCGCAGCTGCTGTGCGGCTATGGCCACCGCGGTTGAAAAGGCCACCGAAGATATCCCCAATGCCACCTTCGCTAGCAAATCCGCCGTCTCGGAGAATGTCCTCGAATCCTTGGCTACCTTGAAACCCACCGGGGAAGCCCGGACCTCCTCGTCCGCTGAATCCGCCGAAACCTCCGGATGCCAGCATGGCTTTCAGGTCATCGTATTCTTTGCGTTTCTTTTCGTCGCCGAGCACGTCATATGCCTCGGCGGCCTTCTTGAAACGCTCTTCTGCAAGCTTATCGCCAGGGTTTTTGTCCGGGTGGTTATCGCGCGCTAGCTTGCGATAAGCCTTCTTAATCTCGGCATGATCAGCAGACGAGGAGACCCCCAAGTCCGCATAGTAATTTTTATCCGCCCATTCGCGTTGCGTCATCGGGCATCTCCTCCTTTCTGCATTTACCTTGCTTTTCGACGTCCGAAGTTATTCCGACGCCGGTGCTTCGCCAGCAGCTTCGGCTGGGTCGGCGATGATCACCATCGCGGTGCGCACGAGTCGCTCGCCCACGAGGTACCCCTTACGCAGCACTGTTCCAATGACTTTTTCTTCACCGTTGGATAGATCCTGCACTGCTTCGTGCCGCTCTGGGTCGAAGGGATCACCCTCCGCCCCAAAAGCTTCGAGGCCCTGCACAGTCACGATGTTGGTGAACTTGTCTGCGAAAGCCTTCAGCGGCCCTTCCGCAAGATCACCATGCTTTTCCGCAAGATCGAGGTCATCCAAGATGGGCAGGAACTTTTCGATCATGCTTGCCTTGGCGGCCGCAATGGCTCCTACTCGATCCCGCTCGGTCCGCTTACGGTAGTTCGCGTACTCAGCGGTCATCCGCAGCAGGTCCTCGGTGCGTTCGGCGAGTTGCGCTTCTACATCGTTAACTTCGCCGTCTTCATCGAGGTCGACATCTGCGAGGGCTTCGTTGACCTGGGCTTCCAGATCAGCTTCTGCTTGAGCCTCCTCAGCGGCAGCCGCCTCAGCTTCAGCGGCCTCCGGAGAGGTAGCCTCCTGATCCGTGATGTCGGGATCTCCCGGGTTTTGCGACATGTCGCGATTCGGCTCAGTCATTACTTCTTCTCTTCTTCCTCGTCGATGACTTCTGCGTCAACAACGCCGTCGTCAGTGGCAGCATCTGTCGCGGCACCTTCAGCGCCTGCTTCCGCAGCCTGTGCCTCGTAGATTGCCTTACCAAGCTCCTGAGATTCCTTGTTCAGGGTCTCTACTGCGGTCTTGATGGCTTCGATGTCTTCACCCTTGAGAGCTTCATCGACGCCCTTGGCAGCCTCTTCAACCTTGTTCTTGATGTCCTCAGAAACCTTGTCGGAGTTGTCCTCCATGAACTTGCGGGTCTGGTAGGCCAGGGACTCGGCAGAGTTGCGGATTTCCTGCTCCTCGCGGCGCTTCTTATCCTCTTCTGCGTGCGCCTCGGCGTCCTTCACCATGCGGTCGATCTCTTCCTTGGAGAGGCCGGAACCGTCCTGGATCTTGATAGTGTTTTCCTTGCCGGTGCCCTTGTCCTTAGCGGTGACGTGGACGATACCGTTGGCGTCAATATCGAAGGTGACCTCGATCTGTGGCACGCCGCGTGGGGCAGGCGCAATGCCACCCAGTTCGAAGGAACCGAGCAACTTGTTGGCGGAAGCCATCTCGCGCTCGCCCTGGAAGACCTGGATCTGTACGGAAGGCTGGTTATCCTCCGCTGTAGTGAAGGTCTCCGAACGCTTGGTTGGGATGGTGGTGTTGCGCTCGATGAGCTTGGTCATCACGCCACCCTTGGTTTCGATGCCGAGGGAGAGCGGGGTGACGTCGAGAAGCAGCACGTCCTTCACTTCACCGCGCAGCACGCCGGCCTGCAGCGCAGCACCGACTGCAACGACCTCGTCCGGGTTAACACCCTTGTTTGGCTCGCGGCCGCCGGTCAGTTCCTTCACCAATTCGGTGACGGCTGGCATACGGGTAGAGCCACCAACTAGAACCACATGGTCAATGTCGTTGACGGAGAGCTCGGCATCCTTAATCACCTGGTTGAATGGTGCCTTGGTGCGGTCCAGCAGATCCTGAGTGATCTTCTGGAATTCAGTGCGGGAGAGGTTCTCGTCCAGGAAGAGAGGGTTCTTGTCTGCGTCAACCGTGATGTAAGGCAGGTTGATGTTGGCAGACTGCGAGGAGGACAGCTCAATCTTGGCCTTCTCTGCAGCCTCACGCAGGCGCTGCAGTGCCATCTTGTCCTTGGTCAGGTCAATGCCATTGGCGTTCTTGAACTTCTCCACGAGCCAATCGACGATGCGCTGATCCCAGTCGTCACCGCCCAGCTCGTTGTCACCAGAGGTTGCGCGAACCTCAACGACACCGTCGCCAATTTCAAGCAGGGAGACGTCGAAGGTGCCGCCGCCGAGGTCGAATACCAAGATGGTCTGTTCGCTATCACCCTTTTCCAGGCCGTATGCCAGAGCAGCAGCAGTTGGCTCGTTCACGATACGGAGCACGTTGAGGCCAGCGATCTGGCCGGCTTCCTTGGTCGCCTGGCGCTGTGCGTCCTCAAAGTAGGCAGGAACGGTAATCACGGCATCGGTAACTTCTTCACCGAGGTAAGATTCAGCGTCGCGCTTGAGCTTCATGAGCGTACGAGCGGAAATCTCCTGCGGAGTGTACTTCTTGCCGTCGATATCTACGTTCCAGTCGGTACCAACGTAGCGCTTGACGGAGCGGATCGTGCGGTCAACGTTGGTGACCGCCTGATTCTTGGCAGACTGACCAACGAGCACTTCACCATTCTTTGCGAATGCAACAACCGATGGCGTGGTGCGAGCACCCTCAGAGTTGGCGATTACTACTGGCTCGCCACCTTCCAGTACGGATACAACCGAGTTGGTGGTTCCGAGGTCAATACCTACTGCACGTCCCATGTGTTTCCTCCTATTTTGTTGGACTACATTTGCTACAGATTGATACCCATTGGCTCAACTTCTGCAATCCTAGCAAATGCCTTGAGCGGGCGTCACTCAACCTGTTCACTTAGCACAACGGCACTGCGAGCAAACTTGTTCCCAGCGGACTCAACTTTCGCATGAGATATGGATCACAACATCAGTATTGCTGCGCGGTATCCCCTGTGAGCCAAGGACAAATGGGGGTTGCTCTGGCACAATTGGTGATCTGATGGACATACACAACAAAGATAACCTCGACAAATTGATTGACTTGCCCGAGCAGCTTGGCGCTGAACCACTCCACTCGGAGAGGATCGACCGCGCCGCAATCCTCGGCCAAGACGGCCGGTGGGTGGCCGGCTGGGCGCTGCGTTTTGTCATCCTTGCGATTGCTGGATTCATTGCCTGGAAAGGCCTGGGCAAGGTGTGGACCGGGCTACTGCCGATCCTCTTGGCGATCTTGGTTTCCACCGTTTTATGGCCACCAGTCAAATGGTTGCGCAGCAAGAAGTGGCCGCCCGCACTTGCCGTTACCACGGTGCTTTTAGTGTCGATCGGAACCATCGTCGGCATTTTTACCGCTATGGCTCCGAGCATCGGGAAGCAATCCAAGGAACTCGTTGACAAGGCTTCCGAAGGCTTGGACAAACTTGAGACTTGGCTGCAGGGCCCGCCTTTCAATCTCAACATCGATCAAATCACCGGGTTTCTCAACGACATCATGGCGAAGGCACAGGAGCAGGCAAGCAATATTGCTTCCGGGGTGGCGCAAGGCGTATCCACCGCTTCCTCCGTCCTTGTCACCCTCGGCGTCATGCTCGTGCTGACGTTCTTCTTCCTTAAAGACGGCGATCGCTTCCTGCCGTGGATCCGTCGCACTACCGGAGCCAATGCTGGTTGGCACCTAACTGAAGCCCTTACCCGCACATGGAACACCTTGGCGGGCTACATCCGGGCACAGGCGATCGTCTCCCTCATCGACGCCATCATCATCGGTACTGGCCTCGTCATTCTTGGCGTTCCGCTCGCTTTCGTCCTGGGCGTACTGACGTTCTTTGCCGGCTTCATTCCAATCGTTGGTGCCGTCACCGCAGGTGCATTGGCGGTGCTGGTGGCACTGGTCTCCAACGGCACTACGACGGCAATTTTCGTGCTCATCCTTATTATTGCCGTGCAGCAGCTCGAGGGGAATGTGCTTTCCCCGATCCTGCAGTCCAAGGCGATGAATCTACACCCGGCAATCGTGTTGCTCTCTGTGACGGTGGGTTCCAGCCTATTCGGAATCATCGGCGCTTTCCTGGCCGTGCCGGTGGCTGCGAGCATCGCGGTATGGCTGCGCTACCACGGCGACCTGGTTTCCCTGCGCTCTGGCGAGCTCACTGTAGATGAAATCCAGATCGAAACGTCCCGCGCTGCTGGCAATACCGCCACTGCAGAGGATGCATTCGAAGCAATCCGGGACAAGTTCTCCAAGTTAGGCCGCAGACGACCACCTGCGGAAGCGCCAGCAGGTTTGGCTACCAAAGTGGGAGCGCCGAAGGTTGATCCAAAGGGCGATCCCGAAGCTGAGCAGTAAATCCCGAGCACCTCGCGCCGCATCACACTTGAGCTGTGATGCGGCTTTGCTTTGGCAAGTCTCCCCCACAAAAGACCACGCCCCTCACGGCATCTTCGCCCAGCGAATCCACCGAATTCCTAACCTGAGCCAGGCTCCTGATGGCAGGGGCTTTATTCCCCCCTGTCTACGGTGGCATGATGGGACAGGTGAATACTCAAAAGCCACCACGCATCTTTGACCAGTCCGACAAATTGAAGGGCGTCTTATATGAGATCCGTGGACCCGTAGCCGCCGAAGCCGAGCGCCTCGAAGCGGAAGGGTCTCGAATCCTCAAGCTCAACACAGGCAATCCCGCCGTCTTCGGTTTCGATGCTCCGGATGTGATCATGCGAGACATGATTGCTGCGCTGCCAACGTCGCAAGGCTACTCCACCTCCAAGGGCATCGTCCCTGCACGTCGCGCCATCGTGACCCGTTATGAGCTGATCGACGGCTTCCCTGAGTTCGATATCGACGATGTCTACCTCGGCAACGGGGTCTCCGAGCTTATTTCCATGGTGACCCAAGCGCTGCTTAACGACGGCGATGAAGTGCTAATCCCAGCCCCAGATTATCCGCTATGGACCGCCGCCACTTCCCTTGCCGGAGGCAAGGCCGTGCACTACCTCTGTGACGAGGAAGACGACTGGAACCCGTCCATCGAGGACATCAAGGCGAAGATCACGGACCGCACCAAAGCCATCGTGGTGATTAACCCAAATAACCCAACTGGCGCCGTGTACTCGCGCGAGGTGCTGCAGCGAATTGTAGACATCGCCCGCGAGCATGAGCTACTCGTTCTCGCTGATGAAATCTACGACCGCATCCTCTACGACGATGCTGAGCACATCTCCATAGCCACCCTATGTCCCGACCTGCTGTGCATTACCTTTAATGGCCTGTCCAAGGCATACCGTGTGGCAGGCTATCGTGCCGGTTGGATGGTACTGACCGGCCCGAAGCATCATGCGGAAGGCTTCATCGAAGGTTTGGACCTACTTGCCGGTACCCGCTTGTGCCCCAACGTTCCCGCACAGCATGGCATTCAAGTCGCGCTCGGTGGCCGGCAGTCCATCTATGGCCTGACAGGGAAAAACGGGCGCTTGCTGCGGCAGCGCAACGCCGCCTATGAAGCCCTCAACGAGATCCCGGGAGTGTCCTGTGTGAAGCCGATGGGCGCACTGTACGCCTTCCCGAAGATCGACCTGGAGATGTACCCGATCCAGGACGACTCCCGCATGATGCTGGATCTACTTAGGCAGGAGAAAATCCTGCTCGTTCACGGCACCGGATTTAACTGGGATAAGCCGGACCACTTCCGCGTGGTCACATTGCCACACGCTGCGGAACTGACGGAAGCAATTGGCCGACTCGGCAACTTCTTGAAGCATTACAAGCAATAGGTCGGTTCAAGACTTTGGCTCGCAGAACTCCACCTCGAAGTTGTTTCGCCCCAGCCAGCTTTTGCAGTGTCACCACTTTGCTGAGTTCCTGAAGCACTACAAGCACTACAAGCAGTACAGATAACGGCCTCGCCCAGCTCAGGCGGGGCCGTTCGCCTTTCCTGATCGGGCACGGCGGTCATTCCTGTCGGCGATCAACTGCAGCACCACCAAGGCCACGCCGACATACAGCACCAATCCGAAGACATTGATTACCGGATCATTGGGACCGGAAGTCATCGCAATATACGTATCGTTTGCCCATCCGATGCCGGCGATCATCGCGCCGATGCTCCCCACCACACCGCGGGGCCGGACGCAATAGGCGATGAGGACCAGCGCCGACATTGCGACACCGATCCCGCAGTAGACCTCGCCGCGATCATAAAGCATCCATAGCGAGGCCGGACTCCAGAGGACAAAGAGGATTACAAGGATCGTCCTAATGCTTGAATATTCCATCCGGCAGCTTTCCACTCCTCGACCGGCAGCACGTTGCGGCCGTCGAGAATCTTCTTCTCGCGTACCAGCGTAGCGGCGTGGACCGGATCAAGGTCGCGGAATTCCTGCCACTCGGTGGCAAGCACCACTACGTCAGCACCGCGCAGCGCGTCGTCAGTGGAGGAAGCATAATTCAGCGTTGGGAAAACCTTGCGGGCATTATCCATGCCCTGCGGGTCATACACGGTGACTTGGGCTCCAGCCAGCGACAACGAACCTGCAATAGACAGCGCCGGTGAATCTCGAACATCGTCCGAGTTCGGTTTAAAGGCAGCACCGAGGACTGTCACGTTGTGGCCCAGTAGGTTGCCACCGCATGCTTCACGGGCGAGCAGCACCATGCGATCGCGGCGACGCATATTGATCGCGTCCACTTCGCGTAGGAAAGTCAGAGCCTGGTCAGCGCCCAGTTCGCCAGCGCGGGCCATGAATGCCCGGATGTCTTTAGGCAGGCAGCCACCGCCGAAACCAAGGCCGGCACCCAAGAATTTGCGGCCGATGCGGTCGTCGTGACCAATGGCGTCGGCAAGCTTAACGACGTCCGCGCCCACCAATTCGCACACCTCGGAGACCGCGTTGATGAAGGAGATTTTGGTCGCCAAAAAGGCGTTCGCAGATACTTTAACCAGCTCAGCGGTCTGCAGATCCGTAACAATGAACGGGGTGGCCTCCGCCAGCGGGGTGGCATACACTTCGCGGGCAATCTCTTCCGCGGTGGAGTTCTCGGCGCGCGTTCCTAGAACAATGCGGTCTGGGGTGATCGTGTCCTTGACTGCGAAGCCTTCGCGCAAGAACTCGGGGTTCCAGGCGATCTCTACTTCAGTACCTGCTGGGGCCAGCTCGTCAGCCATCTTCTGCAACTCAGTGGCAGTCCCCACTGGCACGGTGGACTTGCCAAAGATGACGTGCTTGCCTTTCAGCTTTGGCACGAGATCCTCTATCACGGCGTAGACGTATTTGAGGTCTGCAGCATAGGAGCCGCGCTGCTGCGGAGTACCAACGCCCAGGAAGTGGACATTGCCAAACTCGGCCGCCTCATCATAGGAAGTAGTAAAAGCCAGCCGACCTGCAGCAATGTTGCGTTCCAAAACCTCAGGAAGCCCCGGTTCGTAAAACGGAACGGTACTGTTTCGCAACGCCTCGATCTTCTGCTCGTCTACGTCCACTCCGAGGACTTCATGGCCCAGTTCGGCCATGCAGGCGGCGTGGGTGGCGCCTAAATATCCGGTTCCGATGACTGTCATACGCATAAGAGTCATTCTTACCGGTATTTGGGCGCGGGCGCTGCGTACGTTACCTAAAGTTCAGATATGCCTTCGACGGGGTAGGGCCACGCTGCCCCTGATACTTACTGCCGAGTTTGCCACTGCCATAAGGAGTCTCTGCCGGGGAACTCATCTTGAACAGCGCAAGCTGGCCCACCTTCATCCCCGGCCACAGCGCGATCGGAAGGTTGGCCACGTTGGACAGCTCCAGAGTGATGTGACCGGAAAATCCCGGGTCGATAAAGCCAGCGGTGGAGTGCGTAAGCAAGCCGAGGCGCCCCAGTGAGGACTTACCCTCCAACCGACCCGCGAGGTGCGGAGGCAGGGTGAACTTCTCAAATGTCGCGGCCAGCACAAACTCACCCGGATGCAGAATGAATGGTTCGTTGTCCTTGACCTCGATCTCGCTGGTCAGCTCGTCCTGCTGCTGCTTCGGGTCGATGTGCGTGTACTTGGAGTTGTTGAAGACGCGGAAGAATCGATCCATACGCACGTCGATGGACGACGGCTGAATCATCTCCGGAGCGAACGGTTCAATTCCCAGTTCTTTGGTATCAATTGCAGCGCGGATATCACGATCTGAAAGCAGCATGCCCACAAGTCTAGTTCCTGCACTTCGGACACGGGAAACTACCCAATCCCGGGCCGCCAATCGCTGCGGCATCTGCTCCGCCTGATCTTTGTCCGCCGTCTGGAAGATCGCGCCCACCATGGTCTCCAGCTCCTATCTGTCGGCCAGGCTCCACCGCGGTAATATTTGCCACCAGCTTATCGACGCCAGCGACCAGCGACGCTAGATCCCACTCAAACTTTGTGGCGGAAGCACACACGACCGACCGTGCGGTGATTTATTAAGTAGCTTCCTGCAGTGCTAGGATAGTCGCTATTGCAGAGCAATATGCCGATGTAATTCAATGGTAGAATGGCAGCTTCCCAAGCTGCATACGCGGGTTCGATTCCCGTCATCGGCTCAAAAGAAAAAGGCCCCCTGACCAGGCATTACACCTGACCATGGGGCCTTCCCATTTTTATGGCAATACTAAAGTGGTGCTGAAATGGGAGCTGAAATGGGAGCTGGGATCCCATACCTCACGCCGGGCAACATCAGTTTCCAGGAGAGGCCTCAGCCCTTTTCCAGCGTTTCCAGCCTGACGTGGCCAACACAGCCGCTAGGACAATCGTGAGGACTAATTGAGTCCAGACATTGTCCAGTTGCCCATCCTCCAAGAAACGGCCCCTAGAGACCGCGCGAACAACAATGATTGAATTGAGAAGGAGTAGCAGGATAAGGAAACCCACCAGAAACTTCATGCGCGACATGTTCGTGCCGGGCGGCAAGTAGGCATCGCTCACAATGCAAGCAATCGTGTGAAATCCAAGGCTTGCATACAGCACGGTTATTGCGAGCGAAGTCGGAGTTATCCACTCACCAACAAACTCAGCAATCAAGGAAAGTACTAACAAAAAGATGAGCGCGAATGCTAAGGACATATGCGCGATGCGCCCGCGGACCTGCAATTGGCGTTCGTCGAGTCTTCCTTCGGTCATTGAATCTCCCAAAAAAGTTGGTCGAGCGTCGTTCCGGTGCAGCGACAAATCGCGATACAGAGCGCGATCGTGGGATTGTATTTGCCCTGCTCGATAGTGTTTATTGTTTGGCGCGTGACACCTACGGCGTCGGCAAGCTGCTGCTGTGTCAGCCCCCGCGCTTTACGCGCCGCCGTCAATCGAAAGTTCTTGCCCACAACTCGATGATATGTCGGATATACCCGACAATCAAGGGGTTTGCCACCATTCAGCGCGTTATAATGACGTGTCTTTGTACTGACCTACCAGGAGCACCATGCCAGCACACGACGAACGCCACGCCCGCCTCCACCTATTGCTAGGCGATAACGGCCTCGCGAATCTCAACAGCGCAACGGTGATGGTCCTAGGCTTGGGCGGTGTCGGCTCGGCGTGCGCAGAGGCGCTTGCACGTGGTGGCGTTGGCAAGCTAATTCTCCTTGATCGCGATGTAGTGGAACCGAGCAACATCAACCGCCAAGCAATCGCTTTTACTTCCACCATCGGTCGCGCCAAAACCGAGGTGATGACTGAGATGGTGCAGGATATCAACCCCTCTTGCGAGGTAGTCGCACAGCACATCTTTCTCGCCCCAGACAATGTTGCTTCCGTCTTGGGCGAGCTCCCCCGGCCAGACTATGTTGTGGACTGCATCGACACCATCTCCCAGAAACTCGCCATCGCGCATTGGTGCGCTTCAGAGGGATTGCCGCTACTTTCCTCGATGGGCGCGGCGAACCGGATGGATCCTTCCCTGCTGAAGTTCGCCAACCTGCGCAAAACCACCCAGTGCCAAATGTCGAAAGTGATGCGGCTGGAGTGCCAAAAGCGCAGAATCAAGGGCGTTGAGGTGTTGTTTTCCACCGAGGTACCAGTGAAGTTGAATGCGGGGCGAACCAAAGGTGAGAGTCTTGGCTCAATGAGCTACATGCCACCGATCATGGGGTTAATGATTGCCGGCAAGGTGATCCAGCGATTGGCGGGGCTGGAACCCATGGCTCGACCACCACGATTGTTCCGGACCCGCGAGGAAGCTCTGGCGGCCGTGGACGAGGCGACACCGTGCTCCTAGACACCCACTTTCACCTGGACTTTGTGCCTGCATCCCAACGCACCACGTTGCTAGCAGAGCTTGCCGAATCCGACGTGCAGGTGGTGGCACAGACTGTGCTTCCTTCCGAATTCCAGGTTCAGCCCGGCACTCTCCCTTCGCTGGGATTTCATCCATGGTGGGTCGGGCCGACTTTCGAGGAAGAACTGGAAACTTTCGCCAACAACCTCCCCCAGACTCGTTGTATCGGCGAGATAGGCCTGGATTTCAGCCCGCGCCGGGTTGAATCAGCTCCACTGCAGCTTGAGGCACTGCGCCGAATCTTTGCCCTCTTGAAGAACCGCCCCTACGTGCTCTCCATTCATGCGGTGCGGGCGGCGACTGAAGTCCTGGATATGCTGCCCGACAACGTAATCCCCGTCTTCCACCGTTTCTCGGGAACGAGCGATGAGCTCACTCGGTTAATACAGATCGGTGGCTACATTTCCGTGCATCCCAGCGTGCTGGAGGGCAAGAAAGGCCGGGCATATGTGAAGCAAGTGCCCGAAGATCGCTTGCTGCTGGAGACTGATTTACCGGCGTCGACAAGCGCGGTGGTGAACGCCGGGGACGTAGTCACGTCCCTGCGGGGCACTTTGGAGACGCTATCTGAGCTGCGCGGACAGGACATGGCACCGGCGATCAACCAGACACAGCAGGATGTCTACTTTTCCTAGAATACGGGATTAACCGTTTTGGCGAGTAACTCCTACGTCGTCGGCAAGCTGCTGCTGCGTCAGGCCCATAGCCACGCGCGCCGCCTTGAGCCTCAGGTTCTTCGCCATTCCCACCACCTCGATGTCTTATATATCTGATAGTCAACCGTTGAAGCGTATCCCAAAATGGGATACGCTTCAATTATGTCCACTCAAATTGCAATCCGGTTACCTGATGAGCAGGTTGTGTTCTTGGACGGATTAGTTAAGTCAGGCGAAGCCAGTAGCCGAACTGAGGTCATCACGAGCGCGGTCGAGCGCGAGATTCGTCGTCGCATGGCGATTCGGGATGCCCACATCTTGGCCAACTCCAGCGAATCCGATGATCTGGATCTCCTCATCGATTGGGCCGGACAACACTATGCGTGAGATCTGCTTAGCTAACTTGGACAAGACGCGCCCTGTGGTTGTACTTACCCGAGAGCTAGCCAGACCAGCAATGATGCGGGTAACGGTTGCTCCTGTCACCACAACAATCCGAGGTTTGTCCAGCGAAGTTGTCCTGGATCAGCGCAACGGCCTAGACCATAGGTGCGCCTGCACAGTGGACAACACCATCACTATTCCCAGCAACAAACTCGGCAAGACAGTCGGATTTCTCACCTATCAGCAGGAAACCCTTTTGGCTCAAGCAATGATCTTTGCTTTTGATCTGGATGTTCCGCTCCCCACTGCCTGGAGCTAGCAAATCACTGCAGTCTTACTCGGCAGGCAGATGAATCCGCAGCCCCTCTTTGTTGTCTTCAATCAGCGCCCCGCGCGGCGCGCGAAGTGCGACAACTGTCATGAACCAATCCCCTACCGTGCCACCCAGCAACATCGCAGCTGGCACCACTAGCCATCCTGCAAACGGGCCGTGAAAAATGATCCACAGTGCAGGCATCACAGCCAGCACAATCCCCGGCAACAATGCCACATAGGTGAACGCCTTCTTCGAGAGCAGCACACCCGGCGACGTGCAATAAAACGCCGGCATCGCCCCGCCTACCATCGTGGCGCCATATTTCGGCTTGGCGCCCAATGTTCGCAGAGCGAAGCCATGCAGCAGCTCATGCACCACAATGGCCAGTATGAGCACCAGCTCACGAGCGGAAATGGCAAAAGCCACCGTCCCAGAATTGACTGCCGCATACAAGGTTGCGAACCCGACAAGCCCAGCAATCGTGGTTCCAAGACCGACCACGTTCATCCAGACCGTGGTCGTCTTATCAGGGGCCCATTCTTTGATCATTTCTACGCCTCGTCGCGGTCTCTCAAACAGAGTTCTTTCACAATCCGGTCTACTGCAATTTCGAAGACTTCATTGGCTAGTTCAGTAAAATCGGAACCTCGGTTACAAAACCGCTCTCTTTTTGTCATTAGCCCTAGATCTTCATCGAATCTTTGTAGGCTAGGCCACATGAACACTCCGCAGCATTGGGAAGCCGACGTCGTCCTCAATGACGGCGATATCGTCACGCTGCGCCCCGTGCGCCCCGAGGACCGCGAAGAGCTCCAGAACTTTTACGCAAGGGTCTCCGATAAGTCCAAGTACCTGCGGTTTTTCGCCGCACACCCGGTACTCACGGAGGAAGATCTCAAGAACTGGATGGACGTGGACCACCACGACCGGGTCACCCTAGTGATGGTGGACCGCGAAGACATCGTCGCCACCGCGAAGTACGCTCTCATCCCCGGCGAGACCAGGACCGCCGATGTCTCCTTCCTGGTCCAGGATGACCACCACCACAAGGGTGTGGCCAATATTTTGCTCGAGCACCTGGCCCAGATCGGCCGGGAATGCAGCATCGAAACCTTCTTCGCGGAAATGCTCACCCAAAACCGCACCATGGTGCAGACCTTTATCAAGGCCGGCTATCAGGTCAATCCGGAGCTGGAAGACGGCTTCATTACCGTCAACTTCCCCATCGACCCGACGGAAACCTCCCGTGAGGTCATGGCTCGTCGCGAACTGCGCGCCGAGGCGAACTCGATCCGCCGCTTGCTCCAACCAACATCGGTAGCTGTGATCGGCGATGTAGATCGCATGCAATCCGTCGTCCCAAACCTCACCCAGGCCCGTTTCCAGGGTGAACTGCGCATCCTTACCGGCACCACCGACTACGAGAAAATTCCAGAAAATACAGACCTCGTCATCGTCGAGCACGACCCTGACACCTTTGAAGCCGCACTCAAAAACGCCGCCGAAAAGAATGCTTTCGGAGTGGTGGCGCTGGCCGGGTCCAAGAATCCTGGAGTTGCCCTCGAAGATGCACGAACGTTCGTCGATAAGGCGCGCGACTATGGTCTGCGTGCGTTGGGCCCAGCGGCAGTCGGCCTCATCAACACACACACGCAGCTCAACGCCTCACCTGCGCCGATGCCACGCGCAGGCACGGTCGGGCTGTTCACACAGTCCGCGGGCATAGCGACGCTCACGCTGTCCTACGCGTTGAAGCGCGGCTGCGGGCTCAGCTCGTTCATCGGCGCAGGCTCCTTTGGCGATGTCACCGGCAACGATGTCATCCAATACTGGGCAGATGATGACGCCACAAACATTTGTTTGCTCTCCCTCGACACGATCGGTAACCCGCGCAAGTTCTTCCGCGTGCTCAGCCGCTTGGCCATGGAAAAGCGCGTGGTGGTTTTCATCCCTTCCCGTGCCTTGAAATCGGCACGGCACTACGACCACTCCAACTTGGAGACCGCCTCGACTACCGCGCTGGATGAGGTCATTCGCAACACTGGCGCAATGGTAGTCACCCGCAGGGAGACGATGTTCGACATCGCCCAGCTCCTCGCCCGGCAGCCGGTACCGCGCGGCAAGCGGATCACTGTGATCTCCAACTCCGCGGGGCTCACCGCACAAATGGCCCAGTCAGCCCAGCGCTTCAGTCTCGAAGCTACAGCAATCACTGTGTTGGAGGCCCCGGTCTCCGGCATTCTCGAAGCCACCCAAAAGGCCCTGGCCGAATCTGACGTGGTTCTTAGCGGCATCGTGGAGATCGGCGAGCAACTCTTTGAAGCAGCGTACGAGGGCCTGAAGGAACTCGCAGCAACCACCGAAACCACCCCGCTGATCAGTACATTCGTCGGTTTCCGGGCACTGGAAGAGGATCGAAGAGGCGTCGAAAAGCGCGGGCAATTGCCGGTGTTTAGCACCTACGCTGATGCTATCGAAGCGGTGTCGCTCATCTTGACTTCCGAAGAGCAGCGCGCCGCAGCTCGGCCGACTCCGACAGACGAATTTGGGCAGGGCGACAAGGCCGCCGCCACGCAGCTCGTGCAGCGCATCCTGGCAGAGTCGTCTGAGGGTCGTTGGGCCAGCGACGAAGAATCTGCCGAGCTGCTGCGCACCTACGGCATCGACCTGGTCCCGTGGACACCGGTCACCACGCTCGACGAGGCGATTACGGCCGCGGAGAGTTATGGCTGGAACGTGGTACTCAAGAACATTCACTCGGCCGTACGCGGGCGACCTGAGCTGTCCGCGGTGATGCGGCACATCACCACGCCGTCTGCATTGGAAGATGCCTGGCACACCCTAGAGACCATGGCTACTGACCTGGGTATTGGCGCCGACATGGTCGTGCAGCCGACCGTAAAACCGGGTACCACGCTCACCATCCGCGCGATTGAAGATCCGGTGCTCGGACCGATGGTCTCCCTCGGTGTCGCTGGCCCGCCGTCGGAACTGCTCGGCGATACCGCCTGGCGCGTGCCGCCACTGCGTCGCACCGACGCTCGCGCCATGATCAAGCAACTGCGCGCCGCCCCACTCCTCATGGGCTACCGCGGCTCCCGTCCTACGCCGCTCAGCGAGATTGAGCACCTTATTATGCAGGTAGCGCGCCTGAAAGATGACATCGCTGCGATCGTCGACGTGGAACTTACCCCAGCCATCGCCAGTTCCGACGGCACCACCGTCGTAGGCGCCCGCATCCGTCTCGCCCCACTAGCCATTGAACGCGACCCGTTAGCGCGCTCACTATGAAACCGCTGCTGCTTCTCGACGACGCCCTGTATGGATACAACCTGGGCGACACCCACCCGATGGGAGCGGACCGCGTTCGGCTGGCCGTGGAACTCGCGGACTACTTTGACATCCTCTCGGAATTTGATGTGGAGGTGCCACCAGAGCCGACGCGATCACTGCTGGAACTCGTTCACACCCCTGGCTATATAGAAGCGCTGCTGACTGGCGAGCCCTCGCTCGAGCATGGCATCGGTGTGGCAGACAATCCGGTGGTGAACCCCGTTATGACCTCGATTGGGGCGCACATTGTGTCGGCTACCGTGGCCGCTGCTGATGCCGTATGGAACGGGGAACGGAAGAGAGCAATCAACATAGCCGGTGGGCTCCACCACGCGCACGCCAACAAGATGCACGGGTTTTGCATGTACAACGACGCAGGGATCGCTATTCGACGCCTGCTCGACCATGGTGCAATGCGGGTGGCGTACATCGACGTCGACGCACATCACGGGGATGGCGTGGAGCAAGAATTTTGGGACGACCCGCGGGTACTCACCATCTCCATTCACGAATCCGGACTCTATCTGTTTCCCGGCACGGGATTCGCCCACGACATCGGCGGCCCCTCGGCGCTAGGAACCGCGGTCAATATCGCCCTGGATCGCGATACCGGCGACGCGGAATGGCTGCGCGCCTCCCACTCGATCATCCCGCAACTGCTGAAGGTGTTCCGGCCGGAAATCATCATCTCCCAGCACGGCGCGGACCCGCACTTTTCCGACCCGCTCGCCGATCTTTCCCTCTCAGTGGATGCGCTATACCGGGCGTATTCTTCGATCGGCAGGTGGGCCGACCGCTACGCGTCTGGGCGCTGGGTTGCGCTGGGCGGTGGTGGCTATCAGCGTGACAGCGTTGCGCGCATCTGGGTGGCGCTGTTGGCTGCCGTCGCTGGGGTGCCGTTCGAGGCAGCGGCCCCGATGCCCCACAACTGGTCCCGACGCGTCGGCGCGCCCTGCTCGGTAACTTGGGGAGATCCCGGGGCTGCCGGGCCGATGCGGGATCTCTCCCTCGACCAAATCATGCACTCAGCTAGCCCGACAATGAAAGCGACTTCAAAGGCAGTGTTCCCATATTGGGGACTGCAGCCTTATCTGTGAGATCCTCCAGAATCAAACAGTGTCAAACACCCGATGTAGCATCAAGCACATGCGTATCAAGTCCATAGCGACATTCGTCGCGCTAAGCGCCTGTACCCTCGGCACCCTTTCTGGCTGCTCCTCAAGCACTTCCGATGGCGCTGCCCCCGCCCGTGAGAAAAACACCACACCCCTTAACGCCCCAGACGTACTACTGCGTGAAGTAGCGGGATACGAGGCCACGGACATCGCCAAACTCATCGAAGAGAATGAGCTCGCAAGCCCCGGCTCCAGCGATCGTATGACTGCTATGGCAGTTGACTTGGAAACAAACCCAGCCGAGTGCGCGCAGCTGGCACCAACTGCTATGAGCGCAATCGCAAAGGTTATCGCAAATCCAACCGGTATTGCCATTTCCGAGTTCGATTCCGACGCCGACGGCGCGATCACGGTCAGCGTCAACAGTGGCGACATACCAGCTGATCAGATGCTTCCGTCCGATATCGGCTCCTGTGAGAGTTTCGCCAGGAGCAACAAGAAAACTACCTACACTGCCGAAAAGCTTGACATTTCAGTCGACAACGCCGAAGATCTGCGGGCAGCGCGCGTCACCATGACTGGCAGTGAGATCGCAGCGATGGGCGAGGCCGGCAAGGCACACAAGGTTATCGGCGGCCTGGTCGATGGTGCCTATTTCCAGGTCACTACATCACAAGACGTCCCCGATGAAACCTTGCTCAGATTCGCGCAAGCCCAGGTGGATAAGATCACAAGCCGCTAGGGTCTGCGACAGGCGCCCCGTTTCAGCATCCTTTTCCGCCTGCCAGCCGGCTGATTAAACAGTCGCGATGATCTCAAACTCGCAGGTTAGCGCGGTGGCATGCGTAAACCACCGTCCAGGCGGATCGTCTCGCCGTTGAGGTAGTTGTTTGCCACGATCTGCTGGACCAGCTGCGCGTACTCTGCCGGGTGCGCCATGCGGCCAGGGAACTGGACGCGGGACTCCAGTTCCTCGCGGAACTCGTCGGACACCGAGGCCATCATCGGGGTGTTCACCACGCCCGGCGCAATGGAGCACACCCGGATGCCCAGCGATGCGAGGTCACGGGCGGCGGTGATGGTCAAGGCGTAGATGCCACCCTTAGAGGACGCGTAGGCGGCCTGGCCGACCTGACCTTCGAAGGCCGCGACGGAGGCGGTCATGATGGCCACGCCACGCTGACCGTCCTCATCTACCGGCTCGAGGCCTGCGACAACCTCGGAGAACGCGGTCAGGACGTTGAAAGTGCCAATGAGGTTCACCTGAATGGTCTTGGCGTACAGGCCCAGGTCATGCGGCCCCTTGCGCCCCATGATGCGCTGGGATGGGCAAATACCGGCGCAGGCCACGAGCAGGCGCAGCTCGCCAGCGGCGGCAGCCTCGGCAACGGCCGCGGTGACTGCCTCCGGGGAAGTGACATCCACGGTCAGGTAGGTGACGCCCTCGATGTCGCCTGCCTGTAGGTCGAAGGAGAATACTTTCACGCCGGCGTCGACAAGCGCTTGGGCCGTTGCGGCACCGAGACCGGATGCGCCGCCAGTGATGATAGCTACTTTGTTCTTGATGTCCATTGCAGTTTCCTTACACGAATGCGGAGCGGCCAGTGACTGCGCGCCCGACGATGAGTGAGTTGATTTCGTAGGTGCCTTCGTAGGTGAAGATGATCTCGGCATCGGCCATGAGCTTGGAGGCCTCGAAGTCCGTGCACATGCCATTGCCGCCGAAGATCCCGCGACAGGCAGCGGCGGACTCGCGGGCCAGGCGCGTGGTGGTGGCCTTCGCCAGGGCCGCGTGCGGCATGTCCATTTCGTCGTCCTGCTGGATGCGAGCGACCTGCGCCATCATCGACAGCGACGCCGTTGCGTTGCCCAGGATGCGCACCAGCGGCTCCTGGATGAGCTGGAACTTGGCCAGCGGTCGGCCGAACTGCTCGCGCTCGATTGCGTAGCGCCGGGCTGCGTCGAACATGGCCAGCTGGATGCCTGCCCCCTGCCAGCCAACCCAGGCGCGGGAGTTGCGCAGCAGCACGTTGGTGGCGGCGAAGGAGGCCGCGCCCGGGAGCTGGTTCTCGGCCGGGATGTGGACGTTCTTGAACTCCATGTTAGCGTTCTGCATGATGCGCAGGCCCAGCTTGCGGGAGATCTTGCTGGTAGATACCCCCTCGCGGTCGAGCTCCACGAGGAAGCCCTTGATCTCATTGTCAGCAACGTCGCGCGCAAAGACGAGGGCGAAGTCCGCAAAAGTACCCGCACCAATCCAGCGTTTGGCGCCGTTGATCAGCCAGCCATCCTGAGTTCGTTCCGCGGTGGTGGCCAATCCGCCGGCAATATCGGAGCCGTGGTCCGGTTCGGTGAGTGCGAAGCAGCCAACCTTCTCAAACTGGCGTAACCCCGGCAGCCAGGTGTCCTGCTGCTCCTGGGTGCCCATGGCGTTGATGAAGTCCACGATCAGCTCATTATGGATACCCACTAACGCAGAGAGGGAGACGTCAGCGCGGGTCACTTCCGCATAAACTAATCCCTTGAACAGGCGGGAGTCGGAGATGAAGTCCAGTTCGCCAAGGCCGTGGGCTGCGAGCTTGGGAAGCATCTCAAATGGCAATTCCTCGCGATCCCAGTACTCGCCCACGTTGGGCCGTATCTCGGTTTGCAGGAACTCATGGATCACTTGGAGTTGTTCCTGTTCTTGGGGGGAAAGCATGTCTGCAACTGCGAGAATATCGGCGTTAGGAAATTCGATATTCGCCAGGTGAGGTTGATTCCCAAGTAGTGGCGGCATGCCCTTCTCCTCTAGTGAACTAGGATAATTAGTACGATTTCACTGCCAAGCGTACAGATTAATGTGCGCCACGTCACTACTTTGAAGGGTTTTTATGCTCACTGCACGTCAACGCGAGCTTTTCGACGCCCTATACACTTCCTTCCTTAGCGAAGGATTTCACTCATTCACTATCGACGGCGCAGTTGCCAGGTTCCACTGCTCCAAGTCGACGATGTACGCGCTTGGAACCTCTCGCGATGAGATCGTCCGGCGGATTTTGGTTACCTTCTTTAAAGAGATCACCCGCCAAGTGGATGCCCAACTGACGGGGATCCGCTCTCAAAAGACAATCTTGGAAACCTATTTTTCCGCCATGACCACGGCACTTTCCCCAGCATCGCCGGAGTTTATGCGAGACCTAGCAACCGAAGAAGTAGCCCGCCCAATCTACGAACTCAACACCATGGCCGCAAACAGGAAAATCTCCGACATTATTGAGCGCGGCGTGAAATCCGGCGAGTTTTCAGCCACCTCCCCCAGCTTTGTCACCCTCCTTATCCAGCACGCAATGGAGCAGATTCAGCAGGGAGACTTCGCCGCCACCATCCCCTTCGGAGATGCCTACCGCGAGCTAGGACAGCTCGTCCTGCATGGAATTTCCGCCCCGCACTAACTTTTTCTCGAAAGCCCTCGCATTTAGTTCAACTTGCAACTAGGCTCGGATTGCGACCTAGATCACAACTGTCATTGTGGCGGAGCTGGCTCACTCTCACCTCCGTCATTGAAGTTGAACTTCACTGTAAGGAGCCACCATGTCCACCATCACCGAACAGTTCCGCGCGGCGCGCGACACCCTCATCAAGCATCAACAGGACTACACCGCGGCCCGCGAAGCCTTTGAATGGCCTCGCTTTGAAAACTTCAACTTCGCATTGGACTGGTTCGATGCCCTGGCCACAGGAGAAAGCAAAGACCAAGAGGCCCTCGTCATCATCGAGATCGATGGCTCCGAGACACGCCGCACCTTCGCCGAGTTGAAGGAGCGCTCGGACCAAGTTGCCAACTGGCTCACCGACATCGGCGTTAAGCGCGGCGAGCGCATCATGCTGATGCTCAACAACCAAGTCGAACTCTGGGAATGCATGCTGGCCTGCATCAAGGGTGGCTTTGTCATGAACCCTGCCACCGCGATGCTCGGCACCGCAGACCTCCAGGATCGCACCGAACGCGCCGAGGTGTCCTGGGTGGTAGTCAACCCTGAGGATGCCGAGAAGTTCGGCCCAGTCACCGGTGAATTCACCATCATCCAGGTCGGCGACGAAGCCCCAGTACAGGACACGCACCCTACGATCCAGTACACCGAGTCTTTTCAGGCAGCCACCGAGTTCACTGCTGGCGTCGCAACACAGGCCGACGAACTACTATTCCTCTACTTCACCTCCGGCACCACGTCGAAGGCGAAGCTGGTGCAGCACACCCACACCTCTTACCCAGTCGGCCACCTCACCACCGTCTACTGGATTGGGCTGACCCCACAGGACGTGCATCTCAATGTGGCAGCACCCGGCTGGGCAAAGCACGCCTGGTCCAACTTCTTCGCCCCGTGGATTGCCGGCGCCACCATTTTTGTATACAACTACTCTCGTTTCGACGCCGCAGCGCTGATGGATACGATGGGCCGCGAAGGCGTAACCAGTTTCTGCGCCCCACCGACCGTTTGGCGGATGCTCGCCCAAGCGGACCTTTCCCGCCTGAAAACCCCACCGACCAAGCTGGTTGCCGCCGGCGAGCCACTCAACCCAGAGATGATCGCCACCGTCGAACGTGCTTGGGGCACCACAATCCGCGATGGCTTCGGCCAGACCGAGTCTTCGCTGCAGATCGCCAACACCCCAGGACAGCCCGTAAAACCAGGTTCCATGGGGCGTCCACTGCCAGGCATGGACGTGCGCCTGATCGACCCCATCACCGGCGAGGAGACCAATCACGGCGAAATCTGCCTGTCCATTGATCCCCGCCCCGTCGGACTGACCCCGGGCTACTACAATGCCGACGAGAAAAACGCCGAGGTTTTCCGTGACGGCTACTACCACACCGGCGACATCGCTGAGCGTGACGACGACGGCTACATCACCTACGTCGGCCGTGACGATGACGTGTTCAAAGCCTCCGATTACCGCCTTTCCCCCTTCGAACTCGAGTCCGCAGTCATCGAGCACGAGGCGGTGGCGGAAGTGGCAGTGGTTCCTTCTCCAGACCCGATCCGCCTCGCCGTACCAAAGGCTTATATCGCATTGGCCAGTGGGTTTTCTCCTTCTGCAGACACGGCCGAGTCGATCCTGAAACACTGTCGTGAGACCTTGGCACCCTACAAGCGCATCCGCCGGATCGAGTTTTATGAGCTTCCAAAGACCGTCTCTGGCAAGATTCGCCGCGTTGACCTGCGCAAGCGGGAAAGTGAGATCCACGCTGGCGACGGCGGGGCTACCTCGGTATCCACTGAGTTCTCCGACGCGGATTTTCCTTCACTGAAGGGTTAGTATTTCCTCATGCCCACCCCTTTTGATCCTGTACTTGAAGCGCAACGCAATTGGCAGCAGCGGGGGTGGGAGTCAGCTTCCCAAGGGATGGCGACGGTTACTTCGCTGGTGCGCATCGGGGCGCTGCTCTCTGTCCAAGCGGACGCGATACTGCGCCCCTTCGGGATCTCTTTTTCCCGTTACGAATTGCTGACCCTGCTCATGTTCTCCCGCTCCGGCGCACTGCCCATGAAGAAGGCCAGCTCACGGCTTAACATTCCGCCAGCCTCCGTGACGCACATGGTCACGGCATTGGAAAAGGACGGGCTAGTTTCGCGATCCCGAGACCCAAAAGACGGGCGCGGGATCCTCGTTAGCATCACGGACCAAGGCATCGCGTTAGTATCCTCGGCAACCCCCGCGCTCAACGAATTCTTTGAATCCCTCAACGTTCAGCCGAATTTGTTAGCAGAGCTGACGGCGTTTCGACGCACATTGGGTGACGCTTGAGCGCTATTTCCCCACGGCGGCGATAATCTCGTTCCGTTTCCAGGAAATGAACTGCTCAACTGTGCCATCAACAAGCTCCACCACCAAAATGGCGGCGGCTAAGGCCTGCTTTTTGTGTATCTTCGCAATGTTCTCGCGCGGAATCCGCACGACCTCGTTAGAGAGATTGACTGCATGTGGCTCAAACACCACCGCATCATCGCTAACAATCAAGTGCCCACCGATAGCAATTTTTCCGTAAATGCCAGTGAAGATCTGCAGTGGCTGCCAGGCAAGCAGTTTCTCGATAAAATTGCTCGGCTTGACAATTCGGCTGGCTGGGGTTTTCATCGTTGTGAGCTCCTAGTCAATTTTCTCTGTCAACCCGAATTCGATCCGCTGCAATGGCCAGATCTTAGCCGTGACTTTACCGGCCACATTCTGAGTCGGCACGGTACCGTTTTCAATCCCCATGTGAAACCGTGAGTCCGCAGACATCGTGCGATTATCTCCCATGACCCATAGCCGGTCTTCGGGAACCACGATCGGGCCGAAGTAGGCGCCGCCACAGTTCTCCGATCCGCTCGCAGCGGCCACTGGCTGGGCTGCAGGCTGCAGGATGAACTCTTGGTTCGTTGCTTTTCCATCGACCATGATCGCCGGATCACCGGGTTTGCAGGACACCGTCTGCCCCGCCACCGCGATAACTCGCTTAACCATTATGTGATCTCCGCCCGGTCCCAGCCCTATCGATCCCAAGGCTTTGACGACGCTCCACGGGGCGGGCTCATTGTGCCAAGACTCCGGGGCATCAAACACCACCACGTCACCCGGTTGCGGCTCGGAAAAGTAGTAGGAAATCTTTTCCGCAACGATGCGATCACCCTGGCACCCGGGGCATCCATGAAGCGTGGGTTCCATCGATCCCGAAGGAACTACATACATCCGCCCGACAAGGACATGAACGACGGCGATGAGCGCAATCGTCATGACAATGACAAGTGCGTATTCTTTGAGAACCTTCACGACTCCTGCAACACCTATTTCTAAAGCGAAAATTGAATATCGATCCCCGTTTTATAAGTGATAGCAAAAATCACGGCCATCCGCTCCTCAAAATTAAAACCCCAAGCATCCCCAGCCACGTGCGTTATACAACAATGACGCGCTGGGGAGCTCGGGGCGAGGCCGCCTACCGACGTGGGCTAGCGGTGCTTGAATTCTGGTTCGCGCTTCTCCACGAAGGCAGCCATGCCTTCCTTTTGATCTTCAGAAGAAAAGAGGGAGTGGAAGGTACGACGCTCGTACTGGATGCCCTGAGCCAGAGTCATCTCATAGGCGGCATTGATCTGTTCCTTAACCATGCGGGACGCAACGAGCGACTTAGCTGCGATAATTTCCGCAGTCTTCAGAGCCTCGTCAAGCAGGGATTCTGCTGGCACAACGCGGGCAACCAGACCAGACTGTTCGGCTTCTTCCGCTGGCATCATGCGCCCGGTGAGGCACATTTCCATTGCTTTTGCCTTGCCTACCGCGCGGGTAAGGCGCTGCGAACCACCCATACCCGGGGTGACACCAAGGTTGATTTCCGGTTGACCGAATTTCGCCTTGTCACCGGCGATGATGAAGTCACACATCATCGCAACTTCACAGCCACCACCGAGGGCGTAGCCGTTTACGGCGGCGATCACTGGAGTGCGCACAGCGGTGAATGCATCCCAACCGGCGAACCAGTCCAAGTTGAACATTTCAGTTCCCGATTTGGTGGACATCTCTTTGATGTCGGCTCCAGCAGCAAACGCCTTTTCAGAACCGGTGAGGATGATGCAACCGATGTCCTCGTGGTCGAGTTCTTGCGCCGCTGCGGCGACTTCCCGCATGGTTTGATCATTGAGGGCGTTGAGCGCCTTCGGGCGGTTCAGCGTGATGATGCCAACGCGACCTTTACGTTCAACCAGGATGTTTTCAAACGACATATTAGATTTCCAGTTCCTTTTCTAGCGGCGCGAAAATGGCGTCGATGTGCTCTGTAGTGACATCCTCGAGGGTAGCTGGTTGCCACTGTGGGTTGCGGTCTTTGTCAATGATCTGGGCGCGCACACCTTCAGCAAAGTCGGGTTGCTGCTGGAGATGGCAGGACACTCGGTATTCTGCACGGAGGGCATCGGCCAGCGTCAGGCTGCGTGCTCGGCGGATGGATTCCAAGGTCACCTTCAGCGCTAGGGGGCTGTTACGACGGATCCGTTTGGCAGCATCAGCTGCCCACTCTTCCTCATGCGCATCGAGCTGGGAAAGGATTTCCTCGACAGAATCAGCGCTGTAAATGCGGTTGATTTCGGCACGTCGCGGTCCGAATCCGACTGGAGCCTGCACCGCATACTTCTCAATGACCCCTACCTGCCCCGTCTGGCACAGCTCGCCGACTAGAGCCTCGATGTCTTGATCCGAAATGAGATAGTCAGCGAGCCCCGCTTCGATGGCCTGCGCGCCCCCCTCATGGATTCCTGTCAGTCCATAATGCACACCGAGGTTATCCGGCGCGTGTCCCAGAATCCATGATCCACCAACATCTGGGGCGAATCCAATCCCGGTTTCTGGCATTCCCAGCCTGGTGGAATCGGTGACGATCCGGTGCGATCCGTGAGCTGAGATACCGACGCCCCCACCGAGGACAATGCCGTTCATGATGGCAACGTACGGCTTCGGGAACTGGGAAATCATCAGGTTCAGCCGGTATTCATCCGCCCAAAAGTCTGCGCCCGCATGGCCGTCGTTAAGCGCGTCCTCGCGTAGGGCTGCGACGTCGCCGCCGGCGCACAGGCCGCGCTCACCTGCACCGCGCACGATAACTAACTGCACGGTGTCATCATCGCTCCAATCTTCCAGCGCGAGGGTGATGCTGTTGGCCATTTCGTGACTGAGCGCGTTCAGGGCTTTCGGACGGTCGAGGGTGATGATACCCGCGTGGCCGCGGATCTCAGTTCGGATCATTCTTCAGTTCGCCTCCATCAGGATTGCTTCACCTTGGCCACCGCCACCGCACAGGGAGGCGCCGACTTTCTTCGCCTCGCCATTAGCCAAGCGATGTGCCAAGTGTGCCACAAGTCGAGCTCCAGATGCCCCGATCGGGTGGCCCAACGCAATAGCGCCACCACAAGGGTTGACCTTGTCCAGGCTCACGCCAAGTTGCTTCGCGGAGTAGACGCCAACAGCAGCAAAGGCCTCATTGATTTCGATGATGTCCAGATCTGCGGCACTCCACCCTTCGCGCTCCAGCGCCTTTTCCAGAGCATGTGCCGGCTGCGCCTGTAGCGAGGCATCAGGGCCTGCGACCTGCCCCGGGGATCGCAGCACTGCCATGACCGCCCAGCCCTCCTCTTCAGCTCGCTCACGGGTGGTCAGCACTACAGCGGCGGCACCGTCCGAGATTGGGGAAGAACTACCCGCGGTGATGGTTCCCTCCTTGGTGAAGGCAGGGCGCAGGCCAGCCATGGACTCAGCAGTTGCGCCGGCGCGAACCCCCTCGTCTTCAGCAACAGTGACATCCGCCTTGCGCTGCTTGATAGTCACCGGGACTATCTCACGCGCCAAGATGCTGCGATGATGTTCCGCTCGATTATGCGATTCTGCAGCCAGGGCGTCCTGTTCCTCGCGAGCCACAGGATAGATGTCCGCAAACTCTTCGGTCAGCTCACCCATGGAGATGGCTTTGCCGGCATCGGTCAGACCATCCCACGCCATGTGGTCGACCATCGTGATCTCACCGTATTTGGTGCCGGTACGAGACTTCGGCAGCAGGTGCGGAGCGTTGGACATGGATTCCATGCCACCAGCCACCACGACTTCTGCCTCACCGGCCCGGATGAGTCGCGCAGAGTCAATCACCGCGGTGAGGCCGGACAGGCACACCTTGTTCACGGTATTGGTGTGCGCGTTCGGTGAAATGCCTGCCCCCAATGCCGCTTGCTTGGCCGGGTTCTGGCCAGCACCGGCCTGCAAAACCTGCCCCATAACCACGGCCTCAACCACATTCGGATCAATATCGCCCAAGGCACCCTTAATGGCGTGGGAGCCAAGTTCCGTGGCTTTCAGGCCAGACAAGCCGCCGAGCAGCTTTCCGAACGGCGTGCGGGCTGCACCTACGATGACAACTTCACTGGTCACAAGACACCTTCTTTCACGGTACGAATTTGTTTCCAACCGTACCGCCATAGCGTGATCTGCGCCACTGTTTTGGGGGAATTGTTAGAAATCGCAGCACCGCTGCAATAGGAGCAGTCTTTTGAAGCGCAACAAAACTCCCCAGCGCAACAGAGAATCTAAGCTAAAACCCATGCAGAGTCTCCCCGAGTTCATCTCGCTACTCCAGTCAAGCGACGCCGTCCCCCACCGGATCACGCTCCGCGCGATAAGGCAATCAGAAGGCGCGGACTTTGGCTGGGTCATGACCCCCGTGATCGTGGCCGCCAACCCGGATGGGTTGTGCATTGAGCGCCACGGCACAGCCGTCCGCGCCTACCGCGGCGAAGCAGACGTGTTCCGCCGCTCCGAGAAAGGCTGCTGGGTGTTTCGCCCCGACGAGCTGCCCACCTATTACCGCGAGAGTTCCTTCGCCGCCTTCGGTGGGGGTGCCCCCTTCCTGAGCAGCGGAGATTCCCTTAATTTCCCAACCACCTTCATGGAAGTCACGCAAGGCTCCTTGCTTGGCAGAAACACCTGGGATGCGCACTTCAGCATGCCGGAGGCCACGTTGCGAATCGACCAAGAAACCGGCGTGCTGCTTGCCATCACCAACAATGAGTTCGAGGTGGAAGCAAGCAGTTTCGAGGTGCTCACCGCAATTCCGGACACCTCCTGGACTGGAGAGGCCATCGACTTCGCACCACCGGCTTCACCCGAAGTCACGGAAACCCCACAAGAACTGCCACCGCTGCGCGATGACCTTCGAGTATGGCTGACCTCCGATATCCTCGAAAGCGCAATTTTCCCCTTCACCGTCGGGGACTGGACCCGCCAGAGCCTAGAGCTCATCCCCGAAAATCGATACACCGAACCTGAAAAGCTTGCCACCCACCGGGTGACCGCACTTCCAGCCCGCTACTCCCACAACCGTTGGCTGGGTTACGCCGCAGGCGAAGGCTGGACCGCTGAACTGAGCAGCACCGAGCCACTGGCAGGCGACACCGAAATCCGCGGCTATGTGGCAATCGACCGAGATCGCCCCGGACCTACCGCCAGCCTGCTCTACATCAAACGACTCTTCGTCCAAGAACGCAGCTTCGGCAGTGACTTCATCACGTGGCGCGAGGTGGACACGACGACCGGATATCGGCCACAAGCTCCCAATGCATCAGTGGAGTGCATTGTGTTGGACGTCGATACGCGCGGCCCAGACCGCCCCGCCCCGGCCCGCGACCTAGCTACGTCGGACGCGGCCATTATCGACGGCCAGTTGTGGCTCCTCGACGCCGACCTCCCCATCGCGCACGGCTTTGATATCCGCACCGGCGCGCAGACGAAACGTACGACGATTCCGGTGCCCGTCGGCACGCGGCTGCGGTTTGCTGCCGGCCAGCTTAGCGACGGCAACACCGCCTTTTCACTTGGCGATAAGTTCGCCTCCAAGCAATCAATGCCGGAATCGCAGCCGATGCCACAGGCGCCCCAGGATTGGTCGATCATGAACGAGTTCCGCGATGGCCTGGTCGGGTTGTGGAATGCGTCTGACATGATCGCCTCCGTGGGCAAGGTGGATGCAAATGGACGCATCGAGGTAAGTCCCTTGCGTGTCCTCGAGCGGCTGATTGACAACGCGATGCGCTGGGGCGACGGCTATGCGGTGTCACTCGGTTGGGGCAGCGGATATCTGCTCGATGCTGAGCTCGCAGTGGTCAAGGAGATCAATGACGGTCGTGGCGTGCCGGTTCCGCTCGGCACGATCGCCGGCTACGAGAGCGAAGACCGGATCGAGTACCTTGATCCAGCAACTGAAGAACCGATGTGTACGCTGCCAGTAGCTGAGTTCCGCACGCGACCAGTGGCGGCCACGCCAGATCTTGTAGCGCACCTGATCGATGGTCGCACCCTGCACGTATGGCAGCGTGGCAAGCAATGGACGGTGGAGCTTAACCGCACCTAACGATCGGCTGCGGGTCATACACGGTGGTGAACGTGTCTCGAGAAATCTCGGCGCCCGACAGGGATCGGATGATGCGGGTATCGGACGTCGTGAAGCCCGGCGCGCCACTGGACGGCTGGCAGGAATCTCCCGGCACCTTCATCTCACGCGGCTGGGTAGGAGCCCAACGCCCGCCAGAAACGGACTCGACTTCCACGGTCTTGACCCCCTTCAGCGCCACCGTCACCGAATCACCTGACACCCCGGCGCTGATCATCACCGGATACTTGGATGTGTTCTTGAACACCAAGTCAATTGCGCCGTCAAAAACGGTCGCCTCACGTCCTGCTGGGTAGCGGGAGATGTAGTAGCTATGTGGCGTGTGCGCGACGTCCTCCATGCCCGCAAAATAGTAGGCGTTATAAAGCGTGGTGGCGAACTGCGAAATACCGCCGCCAACCGCCTTGTCCGCGTGACCGTTCATGATGATCCCAGATTCCACAAAGCCCTGGGCGCGACCACGTGGGCCGGTCCAGCCGTTGAGGGAAAAGGTATCCCCCGGCGCCACGATTGCCCCATCCACCAGCGCAGCAGTCTTAGCGATATTCGTACCCGAGGCCCCCGAGAAACCACCGGTGGTAAAGGATCCGATCGTGTCATCGAAAGTGGCAGTCTCCGCCATTTCGGTAGTGAAAGTAGCCTTTTCATCAATGTAAGTGGCTTCGAAAGTGCGCGGCGCTGCCCCAATAACCCGCGCCGGGAAATCAGCCAAGACCTTTTCCCAATCGATCTTCACGCCGTCAACGGACGGAGTCACCGCCCGGCCACTACCAGCAAAGGAGATATCAGCGTTCTTCTTCTTCACTTCCGTCTTGGATAAGTTCTCCGCGAGAATCCCGCGCGCGGCCTCCACATTGACATCGGTTTTGAAGCCAGCCCCCTCCGGAACGAAGGTCACCACTTCCCCCATGCGCTCCACTGGGATTTCACCGGAAACGCCGTCACGGCCTGAAACTACGATCGGGCCAGAAACAGCCACCTTCGCATCGCCTTCCACGGCTTTCTGAAGCGCTGCTGCACCAATCTCAGGCTTGGTCACCTCCGGTTGCACGGCAACTCCGGCCGGATCGAGCCAATCACTAACTAGCGCAGAGCGCAGCGCTGCCGTATCGACGTTTTGGCCGTCGATAGGCTGCGTCGGTGCCACCTTGCCATCTGCCAGAGCTACCGCTGCATTCGACGGCGCGAAGGTCAGTTCCTGTTGCACTCGCGTGAGCTCAGGGGCAAAGCGAGCTTCATCAACTGCGCTGACTATCCCAACTTCCCGCTCGGAGAAGAAAGAAGACACCCGGTCAATTGGGTTGAGCGGCTGCGCACCAGCGGCATCGACAGTGGCCTGCCAATCGACAGTGAGCCCCGCAGTAGTTGGATCAACGTGTGCCTGCCGTTGTCCCGCAGCCACGTCCACTGGTTCAGTTGTCCGCGCAGACAATTCCTCCGCGAGTTTCGCGGCGGCCGCTTCCGGCGACATTCCACCTACAGGCACGCCAGCGATCGTGGTCCCTCGAGGTACTTGATCCTGGGTGAGGAAGTAATCAGCACCGTATGCAAGGCCACACAGGCCGAATAAGCCAGCAAGAACGCCAGCGACTATCGCGCCACGCTTCCGCTTAGGCTTCGAGGAATGATCTGAGGACATACAACTCCATGCACAAAGTGACTATTAACTCCCCCAACCCTAGTGACAATAGCCACTAAATTCCTAGCCTGCGGGTCGAAACCCCTGTTGATCAAGTTGTTGCAGTTTCACACGTAATGCAGAATCTTCCAGTTGAGCTTGGGGATATGTACCCGCGGAAACTGCATTGTCAGTGGAATCGATCGCCTCAGACAACGCCCCCGTAGAAATCCACAACGCACAGTCGGCCCCCGCCACGAGTGCCGCAGTTGCCGCCTGCGGGGTAGACAAACGATTGCTAATCGCCTTCATTCCAGACAGGTCATCGGTATACACCACCCCACGGTGTGGGGCGCCGCCCGGATAATCACCGCTACGCAACAGCGCATAAGCAGCCGGATTAATAGTGGAAGGGCTGGCATCTCCTAGGCCCGGAACCCGTACGTGCCCCACCATCACAGCTCCTGGAGCCTCTCGCAGCGCCGGACCGTACGGTGCGAGGTCCACACTCTTGACAGATTCCAACGATGGTGAGGTGACATCTTCAAAGTGAGAATCTCCCGAGACCCGCCCATGACCAGGGAAGTGTTTATACACAGGTTGAATCCCGGCATCGCGCAGCCCTTGGGCGAACGCCGCACCGTACCGGGCAGCCGTGTCCGGATCGCTGGAGAAGCTGCGATCCCCAATGGCGCCGCCAGCTTTGCCGCCGTCCACGTCCAACACGGGCGCAAAGTCCACCGTCACGCCTGCCGTGCGCAGTCCCCGACCTAGTTCGAATCCAATCGCGCGGGCCTGCGCTGGCGTTTTGGATTCCGCGATACTACGCGGTGCAGGCACCGCACCGAACAGTGCTGGCTGCCGCTGGACACGACCGCCTTCGGCATCAATAGATACGGAAAACGGACGCCCAATTTCTGCGCGCAGGGCCTTCAGATCGCGCCCAGGCTCTGTCAACAGTGCGGGCGAAGTCCACGAACCGATGAAGATCCCGCCGGCTCCCTGCTCGAGTGCAAATTTCGCATCGTCGTAGTCTCGAACCCCGACCATCATCAGCGTTGCTACTTTAGCGCGCTGCTGGGTTGGTAGCTGCGACTTCGCTTCGCGCAACCGATCCACAGTCACCCCAAGACGATTAGCTTGCTCTTCCTCCGCAGCCTTTGCTACGGCTTCCGTTTCCTGCTTCGCCTGATCCGCCAAGTTCTGCACCAGCGTCGGGTGGGGGCCAAACTGCATAGACTCACTTTCAGAAGTACACCCAGCCAGCGTCAAAGCTGCCAAAACTGCCAGCACTTTGCGCATGCGGGTCACCTCCATAGTTCGTCTCGTCACATGTAGTGTCCCAGACACGATATCGCTAAGTTGATTAGGCTGCACAGAAGGACCCACAGGCGTACCCAAGGAGTTAAGTACAGTGAAAACCCCGAACGAGCAGGTCATGTTGGTGGCCTTCGATGGTTCCGAAGAATCCAAACGCGCATTGGCATACGGTGCAGAGCTACTACGCCCGAGTCATGTGCAGATCCTCACCGCGTGGGAGCCACTACACCGGCAAGCGGCCCGGGCAGCCGGCGGAGCTGGGATGATGCAGACTGATTTTTCCTCCGCGATTGAAGCAGCTGAGGGCGACGACCCGGCCTACACTCACGCACTGGAGACCTGTCAGGAGGGAATTGCGCTTGCGGAGTCCTACGGCCTCGAGGCCCACGCACACCTGGTGGAATCTTCTACCGCAATTTGGAGTGCTCTCGTCGATGCTGCGCAGGAGCTTCGCCCCGATGTCATCGTCACCGGCACCCGCGCGCTGAAGGGGATTCGCTCCCTATTTACCTCCTCCACCGCTGAGAACCTCGTGAGCAACGCTGGGTTACCCGTGTTAATCGTTCCTCCGGTAGAAGAAGAATTGGTATAGTTCGCCCTATGGCTTTGGAATCCGACACCCTAGTGCGCCGCTCGATCGGCCCTGCGCTTGCTAGCGCGGTGGTCGGTGTAGCTGTGGGCGTAGCGGCCGTTATCGGCATCGCTACCGTATCCAACCAGGATTCCCTTCCAGCTGGGCACGCTGCCGACGCGGATTCCGCACTCCTAGGCGGCCCGGAGTATGGCACTCGCGAGTAAAGCTAAGGACCACCCGCACCTGCTGGGCTGGCTCCTCATCTTATTGTTGAGTTTTGCGCAGTCCCCAGGCTTGACGGTTGCCGATACCAAACACGATCTCGCTGCCGACCCGATCGGTTTCCTCAAGAATGCACTGCACGCCTGGACCGATATCTTCCCGCTCGGACAGTTGCAGAATCAGGCCTACGGCTATCTCTTCCCACAAGGGTTGTTCTTCGTCCTCAGCGAACCACTGCCGGATTGGGTTGCGCAGCGACTGTGGTGGACCCTCGTTGCTGGGGTCGGCTTTTCGGGTTTTCTCCTGTTACTCAACCGCTTAGCCATCGGCACTCCGGGGTGGCGGATCCTCGGCGCTTTTTTGTATGCGTTTTCGCCGCGCGTCATCACCACCCTCGGCGCGATCAGCTCCGAGGCTTGGCCCTTCATGCTGGCCCCCTGGGTACTGTTCCCACTGGTAGGAGCGCGCCCCCGGTCGAGCCAAGTCGCCGCTTCCCTCCTCGCTGTCGCGGGTATGGGCGCTGTCAACGCCACCGCCACTGCTGCGGCCTGCGTCCCGGCATTTCTTGCGCTGCTGCTGGCACGGGCATGGCGCCCACTGCTTGGCTGGGTTCTCGGCTGTGCCGCCGTCTCCGTGTGGTGGCTGGGGCCACTAGTGATTCTCGGTCGCTATGCCCCACCATTCACGGATTTCATCGAAAGCTCCTACGTCACCACACGGTGGTTGAACCTGGTGGAGATGCTGCGGGGAACAACGTCCTGGGCGCCGTTCGCCGATTCGGAACGCATGGCCGGTACGATTCTGGCAACGTCTCCCTACTTCGTCCTGCTCAGCGTGGCAGTAGCCGCGCTGGGGCTAGCCGGGTTGGCATCAGCGCCCCAGCGCCGGCTGTGGATTTCCCTGCTGCTCGTCGGCGCAATGATTATGGCGGGAGCACACGGCCCCCTCGGCCCCGAGGTCCTTAGCTTTCTCGACGGCCCCGGCGCTCCGCTACGCAATGTGCACAAATTCGATGCCCTAGTGCATCTGCCCATCGTGGTTGGGTTTGTGCATTGTGCTTCAAGCATTCGCTTTAGACACCAGGGGCGTCGATACGCGGCGATAGCGCTGATTTGCGCCGTCGCGCTCGGCAGCCTCGCCCCGGTGTGGAGTGCACGTCTTGCCCCTCGCGGTGGCTACGAACAGGTGCCGGGGTACTGGCAGGAGGCCGCCGATTGGTTGAATACCAACGCCCGCAACACACGCACCGTTATCCTGCCCCAGGCATCCTTCGCGCGCCAGACTTGGGGTTGGACCAGGGACGAACCATTACAGCCACTCCTCGATGTCCCCTGGGTGGTTCGCGACGCAGTTCCGCTGGTACCACCCGAGACGATCCGCGGCCTAGACGGCCTGATGGCGCACCCTACCCCAGAGGGTTTTGCCAGGCTCGGTGTGGGCGCAGCAGTGATTCGACACGACCTCGCTGGAGCTACTAACTCCAAGGCGCTGAGCACCCAGTTCCGGAAGGCGGGGCTGAAAGTCCACGAGTTCGGAAAGGTGGACATCGTCGAGTTCAACCTGGATCACAACATGCATGTCACCACCGCGGAACCGGTGCGAGTAGCTGGTGGCGGTGAGTCGCTCGCGCTACTCGACGACCTGAACGGCCCTAGCACCTACCGCATCACCGACAACGATGCGCAGATCGTCACCGATACGCCGCAGCTGCTCACCAGGAACTACGGCAGCGTGTGGAACGCTCAGTCCGCGCCACTGGCCACCACTGCTGAGGGAGAAGATGTCCGCAACACCGTCAAGGATTACCCCTCCGGCGGGCCATTAAGCCGCATCGCAACCGGGGACATTCAGGTTGCGGCTTCCTCTGCTGCCGCACAAGCAACCGCCTTCGGCGGCGCCGATGCAGCTCGCTCGATAACAGCCGCAGTTGATGGATCACCGGATACCGCCTGGTACCCAGCGCCCGGGAAACAAAAGGGCGAGAAGTTCAGCATGACCGGCGCTTTCCACCGGCCGGTCGTGCACATCACCACCGAGGGGGCTCCGGTCGTTCTCAGCATCGCGGCAGACACAACCACCGTCAACAAAGTCGCACGTCCCGGTACGCCACTGACAGTGGAGCTACCGGTAACCGACGCCGAGAAGATCACGATTACCTTGGGTGCATCCCGTGAACCAGTCGGTTTGGCTGAAGTCAAGGTGGAAGGCCACGATGTACGCCGGATCCTCGAGGTTCCCGACACTTCTCCGGACGTGCAGCAATTCCTATTCCAACGCGTCTTTGTCAACACCGATCGCATCCATCGGCTATTTACTGCGCCTCGAGAAATGACGGTGCGGGTAAATGCCTCCTCTTGTTCTGAATCACCCAAAACGGCAAATGAATCCGGAGTCAGTGATGACTTCCTGCTCGACGCTGCCCCGGTCGCATGCGGCGAGACGATAACCCTGCAACCCGGCCAACATGAGTTATCCACCACCGCCCGGTGGATCAGCCTGACTACTCCGGAGTTTCAACCAGCTCCGCCGCCGACACCCATCGGCGCGACCGTCCCGGAATCGACCCAAGAACAGCTGTTGGTAACCGGCCGTGCTTTCAATCCTGGATTGCGGGCCACGGTCGGTGGCGTTCCAGTCGTAACCGAGCGGGTCGATGCCGACACCCAAGCTTTCCGTATCCCCGCCGGTAGCCACGGTGAGGTACGGCTGACCTTTATCGGTGACACCCCGTACCGGTACAGCCTCTTCGGCGGAACTGCCCTGTTGATCCTCACTGCCCTCGGCTGCGTGTTTTTGCTGCGTCGCCGTTCGCTAACGACCGTGCCGACACAACTGACGGCATGGCCGGTAACGCTCGGAATCTGCAGTATCAGCGTGGTCGGCGGCTGGGCGGGAATAGTGGCATTAGTGATGGCTGCGGGGATCCTGAAGTTCACATTGATTACCCGTGCTCACCTTGCAGCTGCCGGGGTGTGCATCGCCGGGCTGTGGCTAGCGCACGCCCCATGGCCATCTGGGACCTACGCGGGAGATCAATGGTTCGCTACCCTCGCCTGTTGTATTTCACTCGCGGCCTTGGTCTTGCCAGCACGGTACTTGGACCAACGCAGTACCGGTTCTTCCACGAAGTAGTAACTAGCTGCCGCTACCGGAACTGTCAACGCCACCGTCATAACTAACACCAAAACAAAATGCCCGCTAAATGGTGGCACTCCCAGCAACGGGAATGCCCACGACAGCATCGGAACATGCCATAGGAAAACCGCATAGGACCACTTCCCCAGCAGTTGCGCCATCGGGGAAGCGAGCACCCGTGGCCCAGGTGCTAACGCCACCGGCAGGAGGAATAGCGCTCCAAACAGAGCCCCCGCCAACACGCGTCGCACGAACGCCGCCGGCGAGGGGTGTTCAAGACCGAGTGGACCAAACCATGACTGTGCCGCGCCCCAGGCGACCGCGAGACCAAGCGCCCAATATGCCCACCACGGCCCGGGCACCCGAACTCTTCCCTCTAGCTCAGCAGCGATCAGGCCGACAGCAAACCAACACACATAGGAGATAGGAAAAATCTGCAGGTTTGCTAGGCCGGGAGCTGGAGAATCTGCAACGAAGGGCAAAAATGGCCACAGCAGACTTAGAGCACAACTTGCGAGGATGACGCGGATGCGGGTGCGGGAACGAAAGCGTCTCAATCCCCATGCGATCACTGGTAGCACCAGATAAAACGTCACTTCAACGCACAGGGACCACAGATGCGTTAAGCCTGGTGCTAGTGCATCGGGAACGTAAATCTGAGCCAGCACTAGGTTGGCGCAGATGGTAGAGATACTCGTGCCAAAGGCGTCGGGAAGCAGCAAGAACACTCCCACTACGGCTACCCAATAGGCTGGGAGAATGCGCACAGCTCGGTGCTGGAAATAGGTCCTCCAACTGCTTGTACTTTCGTAGCGTCGCCACAGCACAAAGGCGGAAAGCGCGAAGAACACTGGAACAAAGAAGTCAAAGCGCGCGAGGACAGAATTCGGACGCATGCCTGACTGAAACGCGACATGGGTGAGCATGATGCCAAACGCCGCTACCGCGCGCAGACCTTCGAGCTGTGGGAGAAAACCGGGCCGCTGTGCGTAAACTTGAGCTGTTGACACCCCTGCGGCCTCCTGATTTTATCGACGTGGCTGTACCTGGATACTAGTGGAAAGGCGCGCCTGTGACACCGAAGGCTAAGGCTACGACGGCGTTCGTGCTGACCTTCATCTTGCTCGCGCTGCGTATGGTGGGGCCCGCCCTGGCCACTTCGCAGGTGCGGCTGCTGCAAGTAGGTGCTTCGATGCAGACTACTACCGAATCAGCTGAAGCAACGTTGTTCAATGCAGCAGCCTGGGAAGCTGGCACTCCGGTAGATAAATCACCGGAATGCGAACACGCTCCCGCGCTTGTGTGTTTCATCGAGCGCCCCCTTGTCACCGCTAGCCGCACGATCACCTCGCAACCTGGCGAGACTCGGAAAGACATCAAGTTCCATGTCTCCGAGGACATCACTGCGGACAGCAACAATGTCCTGTTCACCTCGCAGGACGAAGCACGCTTTGTACGGCACTCCTCTTTCCCCGTGGACGAGCCCATTGCGTCACTGCGAACAAGCTCGCCCATCCAGGGGCTGAGCCATGAAACTCACGATCAAGTCCGCACCGGGCTGCAATATGTCTTCCCGTTTGCCACCGAGTTTCGCTCTTATGACTACTTTGATAAGTTTTCGGCGACAACGTCCCCGATCGACTTTCATGATCGCGAGAAGCTGCGCGGCGAGACCGTCTATCGTTTCCACCAGGCCATCGAACCAACGCAGCTCGATGGCTCCCAGATCACAGGCCTGGCCCGGCAGTTTTACACCGAGCAGGAACTGGAAGCGGAGGGAATCTCTGGCAGTAGCGTTGTGGCTTTGAACCGCTACTACTCCATCACCCGCACATTGTGGGTCGAGCCGAAGACGGGCACGATCGTGGATAGTGTTGAGATTCCGCATGTTTTCCTCGCCGGCGACACTGCGGAAGCAGAGCAGACGACACCAAAATCACCGCGCACGCTGTACACCGCAACCCTACGTTGGAATCAATCATCCCAAAGTGATGCATGGGCTCGGGCGAAATCTGGGCTGCGTGTGCTCAAGTCGGTCCAGGTTGGCGTTGTCCTAGTTACGACAGGTGCCGCAGTTTTCGGAGCGCTCGGCCTGTTCTATCTGCGCCGACGAGTCTAAGGCTTGCTGATGTTGCGGCAGCACATTCCACTTTGGCCGGGCCTGTACTGTGGCTGGGCAGTGCTTTTGCTCGGTTGCCTAATGTGGCCGCTACTCTTCCCAGGAGTGCTGTTGCATCGCGATATGGCGGTCATCAACAGCCCAGTGCTTTCTGCTGCTGCCTTAGGATTCGGCGACTTAGCCGCGCGCAACGCCCCGCAGGATGGGTTGTTGGCGCTGGTTGGTTTTGTACTCCCGGCTTCTTGGTTCGTCCGGCTCTTGTTGCTGGGATCGGGACTGTTCGGGGCCTACGGGGCGCTGAGTCTAGCCCGCTTCGTGGGATCGACGCGCCTCGGAGAGCTAGCCGCGATCACCTTGACGATCTTCAACCCCTTCGTCATTGAGCGACTCCTGCAAGGACAGTGGAGCCTCGTGATCGCGGCCTGGCTACTACCGGGGGTCGCGGCTTGGAGTGGCTCGGGCCGCTGGCAACCCCTCCTCTGTGCGTTATGGCTGTGTTCACTCACCCCAACCGGTGCAATATTCGGGCTGACAGTCGCGCTCGTCATGGCGCCACGTTGGCGGACTGCCCTCTTTGGTTTCCTACTCTGCCTGCCGTGGCTGGTACCCAGCGTGCTTTCCCCACCCACCAGTTCCGGGGCAGGGGCCGAACTCTTTGCTTCCCGCGCCGAGGGGATGGTCGGTACGGTAGGCGCGCTGTTAGGGCTCGGCGGGATCTGGAACTCTGCAGCGGTCCCGCCCTCAAGGTCAGCCGGGTTTGCGCTCGCTGGGGTATTTCTTTTTGTGCTGCTGCTCGCTGGGGTGCAGCGCGTACCGCTGCGGCTGAGTGTCCTCGGTGGCACGGGGCTGGGTGCGGCCATGTTGCTGGCTTTTGTTCCCCCACTCGCCACCTTCCTCAGTACGGAGGTGCCGGGCGGAGGGCTGCTGCGGGATTCCCACAAGCTTCTTCTCCTTACGCTGCCGCTATTCGTCGCCCTCGTCTCAAGTCTGCGTACTCGCTTCCTCACCACCTTGGCGATCGCGCTGACGCTACTCCAAGTGTGGGATGCCCCTTGGTCCGTCGCGCGCCTTCGCCCCGTCCCCGAGCCCACAACCATCACTGAAATCCAGCAGGCTGCCCAAGGGCGAGATGTCTTCGTCCCCGGCCTACCAACGCTCGTGCTTATCGACGGCACCCCCACGGTAAACCCGCTGGCCAAAGCGGTGCCACTCGTCGAAAATGGCGCCCTGCTTGTCGACGGCATTGAAGTTGATTCCCCTTCACCGAGGTTTCAGGAGGCCAGTCGACTGTGGGCAGCTGGCTCGGTGCCGGAGTTGGCGCAGCTTGGCATCGGGGTAGTGTACCCATCCACCGCTGCGGATCTTATCGAGGTCCCCGGCATCGGGCCACAGCGAGGCTGGCAGTGGTGGCTGGGCCTGGCCCTTCTCATCGAATGGCTGGCCCTTGCCGGTTGGGCGCTAGGCCGTGGCAGTATATCCCGGCGCGCTTCCGCTCGTTGATGGCACCTGTTTCTGTGCCACCTTAACCAGCAATGCTAGGAAGTCCGCGCCTGTTTGTTGCCAAGAAAATGACTCCGAGCGACGCCTCGCAGCTTCCCCCATCTCCGCTGCCCGTTCGGGCGAACGCAGCAGGTCAAAGACTTCCCGGATCAGCGCCGCCTTGTCTGCTACCAACACTCCGGTTTCACCATCGATGACGGAATCGCGCAATCCCGCAGAGTTGCGATACCCAATCGTAGGAACTGCGTGCTGGCCGGCCTCGATCACGGCCAGTCCCCAACCTTCTTTGCGGCTCGGCATCAGATGGAGCTGGGCGCGGTCAAGCACCGCATGCTTTTCTGTCTCGTCTAGATGCCCATGAAAGATCACGCGGTCCCCCACTCCAACGGAAGTAGCGTAATCCCACAGCTCCTGCTCCCACCAGCCGGAGCCAATCACGTCCAAGACCACATCATGTTGAGTAGCCAAAGCTGCCACTACGTCGATGGCATGCTCAATCTGCTTGTGCGGCACTAGACGCGACAAGGTAACCAAGTGGATGCGGCCGTCGGTATGCAGCCGAGCAAATTCTGGCACCGGGTCCACACCGTTACGAATGATGGCAATGCGGCTGCGCTCCACGCCGAGGCCCGCCAACTCGAGCGCCGAAGGCTCGGACACGGTGACGTACTGGGAGCGTCGATAAGCAATCGGTGCCAGGCGGCTCTCTAAGAACCACCCCACGCGTGCCAGCACCGGTCCGGCTACCGGCCATTGTTCCCGATGGCAGTGATGCGTGAGTACGATCGTTGGTTTGCGGATCCACCATTTGGCAAAGAAGGGGATGCCGTTTTGGGTATCTACCACGATGTCTACGTCGCGAAATCGCCCAAGCAACATCTCGATCGCCGCCGTGACATATACGGAGTATCTCCCGCCAAAGCGCAGGAAAGTCACGCCGTCGCGAATGCTCCGGTGGGGCGCGCCGGGGTATGAGGCCGTTCGATAAATCACCTGGTGGCCATGCGCCACCGCAAAATCGGCGACCCGCTCTAGGTAGCGTTCACTGCCGCCACCCTGTGGGTGGTCGGTATCGCGCCAACACAGCAGAAGAATCTTCATATATTTGGACAGCCTACAATGCTCTTGTGAACCAACTCCACCGCACCCGCGCCTTAGCGACGCTACGCCGCTCTTGGCGACTCTTGCGTTCCTTCCCCATGGAGCAAACTCGCCCTCAGGCCTTCTATTCTGGGCTCGCGACGGACACATTTAATCTGCTCGACTCTCTGCATCGGGACATTTCTGGCACCGGTCTGCGCGGTAGCCGGGTGTTGGACGTCGGCGGCGGCCCCGGCTACTTCGCCAGCACTTTCACAGCACAGGGCTCCCACTATCTCTCTGTCGAACCTTCGGCGACGGAGTTGCACGCCACGGGGCTACCAGCGAAGCAAAGCGTGCGTGGCGACGGCCTGAGCCTTCCGTTTGCCAATTGTGTCTTCGACCTCGTCTATTCTTCTAACGTCGCGGAGCATGTGCCACAGCCATGGACGATGGGCGAAGAAATGCTGCGGGTAGCTAAACCCGGAGGACTGGTGGTGCTGAGTTACACGGTGTGGCTCGGCCCCTTCGGTGGACACGAGACCGGATTATGGCAGCACTACATCGGCGGGGCTTGGGCGCGCGATCGCTACGCCCTTAAGCATGGGCACGCACCGAAAAACGTCTTCGGGGAATCGCTATTCGATCTTTCCTGCGCCGAAGGGATTCGGTGGGCGCAGAGTCTAAAGGATGCCGAGGTGATGGCACTTATCCCGCGTTATCACCCAGCCTGGGCATGGTGGCTTGTGCGCATCCCCGGGCTGCGAGAATTCTTGGTCAGCAACCTAGTGATTGTGTTGCGCAAGACTGATCCTGAACAGGCACTGCCCTAAGCGACACAGCACTGCTGGAAACCAAAAACTGAGGCGCCCACCCCAAGAGCTGGAGCGGACGCCTCAATTCGGAGAGGATCCTTGTGTTTTAGGAAGCGTCTGCGATGCGCTTCTTCAGTGCCTCAAATTGCGAGTGAACCTCTGCAGGGACCTTCGGGCCCAGGAATGTCAGCCACTCTTCATTGTCCGGCATGTCAGTTGCCCACTGCTCTGCCGGAGCAGTCAGCGCTTCCTTGACATCTTCGATTGGGGTATCCAGACCGGTCAGGTCTAGATCTTCCACGCGTGCGGTGAGGCCAGCAACGGTAGCGTCAGCTTCGACACGGCCTTCGACGCGATCCACGATCCACTTAAGGACACGGGAGTTGTCGCCGAATCCTGGCCACAGGAAGCGACCGTCTTCGCCGCGACGGAACCAGTTCACGAGGAAGATAGCTGGCATCTTGTCGCCACCCTTACGCCCCATGTCGATCCAGTGCTGCAAGTAGTCACCAGCGTTGTAACCAATGAATGGCAGCATCGCCATTGGGTCGTGGCGCAGCGAGCCAACCTTGGCTTCAGCTGCAGCAGCGGTCTGGCCAGAAGCCAGCAGGGCGCCGATCATGGTGCCGTGCTCCCAGTCGAATGCCTGGGTCACCAGCGGCACGGTGTCTGGACGACGTCCGCCGAAGAGGATTGCGTCGAGCGGAACGCCCTTCCAATCGTCGTACTCTGGCGCTGCAACTGGGCACTGAGAGATTGGCACACAGTAGCGCGAATTCGGGTGGGAGGAGAGCTCACCGGACTCTGGGGTCCAGTCGTTACCCTTCCAGTCAATGAGGTGCTGTGGCTCGCCCTCGAGGCCTTCCCACCAGACGTCGCCATCGTCGGTCAGTGCAACGTTGGTGAAGATCGCGTTGCCTGGCTCCATGGTGCGCATTGCGTTCGGGTTGGAACCGTAGTTGGTGCCTGGAGCAACGCCGAAGAAGCCATTTTCTGGGTTCACGGCGTACAGGCGACCGTCTTCGCGAATATGCATCCACGCAATGTCATCGCCAATAACCTCAGCAGTCCAGCCTTCGATGGTTGGCTGCAGCATGGCCAGGTTGGTCTTGCCACAAGCAGACGGGAAAGCGGCTGCCACGTGGTAGCTCTTGCCCTCAGGAGAGTTCAGCTTCAGGATGAGCATGTGCTCTGCCATCCAGCCTTCGTCGTGGGCCATTGCGGAAGCGATTCGCAAGGCGTAGCACTTCTTGGCCAGGATGGCGTTTCCACCGTAGCCGGAGCCGTAGGACCAGATTTCGCGGGTCTCCGGGAACTGGGTGATGTACTTAGTGTCGTTGCATGGCCAAGCCACATCTTCCTGGCCGGGCTCCAGCGGAGCACCCACGGAGTGGAAGGCGCGCACGAAATCGCCATTGTCACCGATCTTGTCTAGGGCATCCTTTCCCATACGGGTCATGATGCGCATGGACATAACAACGTAAGCAGAGTCGGTGAGCTGCACGCCAAGCTTCGGTTCTGGGTCGCTGATAGGACCCATGCAGAATGGCACCACGTACATGGTGCGCCCCTTCATCGCACCCTTGTAGTGAGCCAGCATTTCTTCTTTCATAGCTGCCGGCGGGGCCCAGTTATTAGTCGGGCCAGCACCTTCTTCAGTTTCAGTACAGATAAAGGTTCGGGACTCTACACGCGCCACATCGGATGGATTGGAGCGAGCAAGGAAAGAATTAGGTCGCTTCTCTTCATTCAGCTTGATGAAGGTGCCAGCATCTACCAATTTCTGACCGAGGCGAGCCCACTCATCTTCGGAGCCATCTGCAAAGACGACTTTCTCCGGGGTGAACAACTCGACCGCATCCGCAATCCAGCTCAGTAGCTCTTCGTTATTGGTTGGGGCATTACCCACAAGGCCCTTAATTGCAGCAGCGGTCATCGCTTCTCCTGACTTTTCGGTCACCGGCCCCCAACTTTTGAGCTGGGCTACCGACGAACCGGCTCGTTTTCCGTTCTCCCTTTAAAGACTAGTCACAACGAGCACCGAATTGTGCCCGTTGCTTGAGACAACCACCACAATTTGTCATTACCTGTCAGCTACCCCCAATCAGCGCATGTCCAACCAGTAACTTGTTTGAAATCTGCATTGCCATGTTGCCCACTTTCGGGGGTCGATTCCTCCCATAACTCCCAGCTCGCCTCCGAAGCGAGTGACATGTTTTCGCCAACGACCAGGGTGCAATACTCCCCCGAGTAATCCATTCGAGAAACCTGATCAATCACTCCATCGCCATCCACATCAGCAAAAACCGTCAGCCCCGTATCGTCATATTCAACGTGAGATTGCCCGGCTTCCGCCAGCAGGGGAACACCCTCGGAAATACCAGACTGAGATAGGACCTGTTCAACAACATTTAGCCAGTTCATGTCCACCATGTACCCCCTAGACCTGCGTTGCCAATTTTCGACGCACCCAAGCGCCTGGCCCAAACGCAGTAGCGCTGACCAGGCGCGCCCGAGTTCGGCGCCATGCCTGCAGCCGATCCCGCAATTGCACCCAGCCACGCACGAGCCCCACCAACACCGCAACTGCGAGTGCAAATCCACTCGCAACTACACGAGATAGCCCCACGTAACTCAGTATCGTTATAACCAGTGCGTCAGCTAAAACCAGGGCCAGCACTCCCCAAGGAATGGACAGATCATCTGGGCCACCGTTTTCCACTCGCTGAAGCTGCTGCGCACGCTGCAATTGTTCCAACCGAGCCACCGACCTTTCCCAACTCAGTGGATTGACAGCTGGCAGTGGCGCCAACGGAGGAGTCTTCACCACAGTGTCTATTACGTGGGGAATTTCCTGCTCCGCGGTCAGCACCGCCTCCGGACACACCCCGCTGGGAATCGGTGCCGTAATAATCAAGCGACCCACCTGAACAAACGCCTTATCCAAATTGGGGTAATCGGCTTTCCGCCAACCCCCGGCGGGAGCAACCGCAACAACCACATCCACGTGAACCCCCTGCCCCAACGCAAACCCAGCGGCCGCCACCTGTTCGCGCACCCGCTGCCGGTCCGATTCTTCCGGCCCTACCACGCCAACAACCACTGACCCCGAGGCCTCCACTGGACTCGCAATCTCCGGCACTTCCAATCCGAGGGAGCTGAGTCCGGCATGCAAACTCCGCAATCGGGCTGCTTCTACCCGCGCAGGATCCAGTTCCGACCACGCAGCCGGGATATCAGTCGCAGTGGAAACAACCACGAACTCTGCAGGACCAGCCGAGATTCGATCCCGCACACGAGCTGGCAGTGCAGCAGGGTGCACGAGGAAAACAACATCCACATCCGCGCCAATCGCAGGCCACGCGAGGTGCACGCTGTGGGCGTCGGGAAGCTTAATGCGCACCGGATATTCGAGGGTGCAGGCACCGACTCGCGGCAGCGCCTCACTGCGCGCCAACAACGCAGCTACTGCTGGATCAGCAGAAAATTGGCGGCAAAAGTCGCGCAACTCCTGTAGATCATTGCTCCCCATATCCGTCAGCCCCCACTGATCTAGATCACTTCCCCCAATTGCACCCCATCGGCGAGTCGCACGCAACTTGGGAGCCATGTTGAGTATGGGAACGCCAACAGGCAAAATGGATAGGATGCATAATACTGATTCCCCCAATAATCCTGATTCGGTCAATACTTCCGTCGGCAACGTCCCATTTGGGCGCCCGCCGCAATCCGAATTTGACGACGGTCGCGACTATCCGCGACTTGGTTCTATGAGCTTTCGTCGTGGCACTCTCACCGCAAATCAAACCAAGATGTGGAATGAGAATTGGCCGCGGCTAGGCAAGATTCTCTCTGATGAGCGCATTGACTTAGCAGAGTGGTTCGGCCGCTCGGATGCAAAAACCATCTTGGAGATCGGCTCCGGAACCGGCACCTCCACCGCAGCAATGGCTCCCCTCGAAGCAGACACGAACATTATTGCTTGCGAGATCTACAAGCCGGGTCTCGCCAAACTCATGGGCGCTGCCGTCCGTGAGGGCCTCACTAATATTCGTATGATTCGCGGCGACGGTGTGGAAGTTCTCAACCGGATGTTTGAGCCTGCCTCACTCGACGGCGTACGCATCTTCTTCCCAGATCCGTGGCCGAAAGCGCGGCACCACAAGCGACGCATCATTCAATCCGGCGTGCTGCACCTCATTGCAACTCGGCTGAAGCCCGGCGGCGTACTTCATGTGGCTACCGATCACGCGGACTACGCGGAGTGGATCAAGGAGCTCGTGGATGTCGAACCACTACTGGACTACAAGAGCTGGCCATGGCCGGAATGCCCACAGCTCACCGACCGCCAGGTAATAACCAAGTTTGAGGGCAAGGGCCTAGAAAAAGATCACATCATCACAGAATTCCTGTGGCAGCGTAACAATAAGCCGAGCGAGGTCGTATAAATGTCCATGCACGAATTCATGCATAACTACACCGATCGCCCGCAGGACTTTCAGCCCCCACAGTCCCTGTTGTTGGTTTGGGATGCCCCCAACATCGATATGGGGCTGGGCGCCATTTTGGGAAGCCGCCCTACAGCTGCCTACCGCCCGCGTTTCGACGCCATCGGCCGCTGGCTACTTAACCGGGGCTCGGAGCTAAGCGAAACTCTTGGCGAGCATGTTGAGCCAGAGGCCACCGTGTTCACCAACATCCCAAGCGGCGGAGCAGATGTCATGCGCCCTTGGGTGGAAGCGTTGCGCAATGTCGGCTTCGCGGTTTTTGCCAAGCCAAAGATCGGTGAGGACTCCGATGTCGATCCGGACATGCTGGATCACATCAAGCGACGCTTCAACGAAGGCGTGCTCAAGGGTGTGATTGTCGCCTCGGCAGACGGCCAGAACTTCCGCGAGCTCCTTGAAAAACTAGCTCAGCAAGGCATTCCCGCCACCGTCATTGGCTTCCATGAGCATGCCTCATGGGCGGTAGGCCACGACACGATCAACTTTGTGGACCTAGAGGAAATCCCCGGCGTATTCCGTGAGCCGCTGCCGCGTATTAGTCTTGATGCTCTGCCTGCCGAGGGTGCTTGGCTGCAGCCATTCCGCCCGCTTTCCGCGCTGCTTTCCAGCCGATAATCCGCTCACACCGAAGGGAAACAATTCGTGTTCTATCGTTGGGGCGAAATTGCCTACCGCTTTCGCATCACCGTTCCGATACTGATCATTGCTGCCATCCTTGGGCTGTTCTTCTTTCAGGGAACCCAACTCGGTGACCGCATGAGCCAAGAGGGCTGGGATGATCCACATTCCTCTTCCACTCAAGCGGCACAAATTGAGCTGGAGACCTTTGGTCGCGACAACTCCGGCGACGTCATCTTGATGTTCGAAGCACCCGAGGGCGCTACTCTCGACGATCCAGCTGCCTTTCAAGCCATCCAGACGCATCTAACGCAGCTTAAAGATCAAAACCCAGATCAAGTTGCGCATGTGACCAGCTACTTCGACAAGAAGAATGCAAAGCTTATTACCGCTGATCACCGCACCGCCTTTGCCGCCATCGGTCTCAAGGGAGACGGTGAACAGACGCTCAAGTCTTTCCGAGCCGTGGAAGATAAGCTCACTCCGCAACAGCTTCCGGCTGGGGTTACTACCGAGGTTGCTGGCGCCACTGCAGTGGCTGATGCCCTGGATTCCGGCATGGCTGGAGATATCAAGCGCGCAGAGATCTTCGCATTGCCGCTGGTAGCTTTGTTGTTGCTCCTGGTCTTCGGCTCCGTAGTCTCTGCGTCGATGCCATTGATCGTCGGGTTACTCTCCATCGCTGGTTCGCTGGGAGTGCTGTCAATTCTGGCGTCCCAAGCCCAGGTGAACGTTTTTGCGCAGTCAGTAGTCACCCTGCTCGGCCTCGGATTGGCCATCGACTATGGCTTGTTCATGGTCTCCCGTTTCCGGGAGGAAATGGCCCTCGGCCGGGACACCAAGACTGCGGTGGCCAACACTACTGCTACCGCCGGCCAGACAGTGGTATTTTCCGCGCTCATGGTGGTGGTGGCGCTTTCTGGGTTGTTCGTCTTCCCACAGGCTTTCCTGAAGTCTATTGCTTATGGAGCGATCTCCGCCGTCGGGCTAGCGGCCTTCTTGTCCATCACCGTGTTACCAGCCTTGTTTGGCATGTTGGGCAAGAACATCGATAAGTTTGCCATCCGCTCGACAACGCGGGACGAGTCCAAATGGGAATCCACCTTGTGGGCTCGCATCCCGGCTTGGTCAATGAAGCATGCGAAATTGGTCACCGTCGGATTGGTCGGACTGCTGTTAGCAATGACTTTCCCACTGGTGGGTGTGAAATTCGGCGGCATCAACGAAACTTACCTACCACCGTCCAATGAAACCCGCGTCACACAAGCTAAGTTCGACGAGCAGTTCCCTGAGTTCCGCACCGAGCCGATCAAGCTCGTCGTTACTGGCGCGGACAACGCCCAGCTAGTGGAGGTCTACCAACAGGCGAACGCGATCGAGGGGCTGACTGGCCGGTTCTCTCCTTCGCACGCGACAAAGGACGGCACTACGGTGTTGGCCGCAGGCATCGTTGACCGCAAGAATAACGAGGCCGTCGTCGAGCAGCTACGCGCCATCGAAGTTCCGGAAGGCGTGGAACTCCACGTCGGTGGCACTCCGGCCCTGGAGGTCGAGTCAATTGAGGCGTTGTTCGAGAAGCTGCCGTGGATGGCAACGTACATCGTCATCGCCACCTTCATCTTGATGGCGCTGGTCTTCGGATCGCTCATTTTGCCAGCCAAAGCCATCATCATGACGGTATTGGGCCTGGGCGCGACCTTGGGTGTCCTGACTGCGATGTTCGTCGACGGTATCGGCGCAAACATCTTCGATTTCACCGCCGGACCCCTCATGTCTCCGGTCTTGGTGCTGATCGTCGCCATCGTTTACGGCCTATCGACGGACTACGAGGTATTCCTCGTCTCACGCATGGTGGAGGCCCGTAATCGCGGCGAGTCCACCGATCAAGCCATCAAGTACGGCACCGCGCACACCGGCTTTATTATTACTGCTGCCGCGCTCATCATGATCGTAGTGTGTGGCGCTTTTGGCTTCTCCGAAATCGTGATGATGAAGTACATCGCTTTCGGCATGATCGCCGCTCTCATTTTGGATGCCACGATCATCCGTATGATGCTCGTCCCCGCGGTTATGCACCTGCTGCGCGAGGACAACTGGTGGGCTCCGGCCTTCATCAAGAAGGCCTCCGAGCGGATGGGCCATGGCTCGATGGTTCCCGCCACCCCTGCCCCCGCACCGGCTGCTGCTGCACCGCTTAACGACGTCGATTGGCACCGCGCTACGGCCGAGTCTTCGGCGCTACCTACACCAGAGCTGCGACCATATCGACCACGGCGTCCCGAGCCTGCCGCGGATGCAATTCCGACCGCATCTGATCACGAGGACACCGCCATCCAGGACGCGATCCCAACCGATATGCCGATCCGCGGCGGCCGAAGCATAGCCAGCGACGACAATCTGGTCCCATTCTCAGAACTGATGAAGCGTCTGAATCAGGACAAGAAGTAATGGCGGAGCTCAGCAAGCTGACCTCCGCTCGCTGGGCCCGCGTCGCAGTGACCGCAGCGCTACTTGGCGGGGCGGTCTTTTTCTTTCGCGAGCAGCTCGGATTCATTTCCCAAGGCGTGGGTGCGGTACGCACCGCTTCGCCGCTCTGGGTTGGGATTTCCGTGCTGGTATGCGCATTATCATTCCTAGCGATGGGCGAAGTCATGGCCGTCCTTATGGCGGCCGGTGGCGTCAAAGTAGGGCGCGGACAAGCCCTAGCGTTGGTGTTGGCAGCCAACGCTGTTTCCAGCAGCCTGCCAGGCGGCCCAGCGCTTTCCACTGTGCTGCAATACAAGGTTCAGCGCGCCTGGGGTGCCAGTGTCATGGTCATCGGCTGGTTCATCGTGCTCTCAGGGGCGCTCTCCACGCTGTGGTTAGTCATTCTCGGGTTAGGCGCCGTAGTCCTTTTCGGGGCTTCCTTTTCCGTGGCCTCGCTAGTGGCAGTAGGAATCGGAATGACGGCCCTCGCCTTTGGAGTGTATTGGGTTGCAAACAACCCGTGGTTTCTGGAGCGTGTAGCCACCGCTACCCTGCCGCTGGTGAACCGGATGCTTCGTCGTGCGCCGGAGGTAGGAATGGAAGGTGTGGTGGCGCAGATCAGGCAGCTGCAGTCAGTCACATTGCCCCTCAGCAAGCTAGTTTCGGTTACCCTACTCTCGCTGCTGAACCGAGTCTTTGATCTTCTCACCCTCTGGGCTGCGGTCGTCGCAGTCACTGGCGTTATCCCGGCAATGGCTTTAGTGCCCAATGGAACGAATATCGCCGGGATTACGCTCGCGTTCCTCACTGCCAAGATCATTGGGGCCACGGGGGTGACCCCGGGCGGACTCGGCCCGCTAGAGGCAGCGCTGACCGCTACTCTCATCGCAGTGGGGATGCAGGCGGCAACCGCACTGGCCGCGGTGCTGGTTTACCGCATGGTGTCATTCATCCTCGCCACGGCAATCGGCTGGGTAGTGTATTTAGTTGGACTTAAGGAGAAACCGTGAAGTACTTTTTCTACGATGTCATTGCCATCCTGGCGTTTGCGATCTTCGCCCGATTGGCGCACAAGTCCGAGCCGTTCACCGTGGCCAATATCCTGGACACCTGGTGGCCGTTCTTGGTCGGAGTCACGCTCGCATGGACGATTATTGCAGCTCTCAAACTTCGTGCCACGTCACTGCTGGCCGGCAGTTTCGTGTGGGTTTTATCGGCTGTAGGCGGGTTGTCCATCTGGGGCATTCGTAATGGCCATGTACCGCACATCTCATTCATCATCGTTGCGACGGTCATGTCGGGACTGCTGCTGTTGGGCTGGCGCCTTCTCGCCGGGCGGATCCGCCGCTAACCAACAAGAAACAAAAAGCTCCCTTTTCACTCGGCCGGTAGGCAGGGTGAAAAGGGAGCTTTTTTATCCAGCGAAGCGCTAATTAGCGTCCGGTGGCACCAGCGAAGAAACGCTGGATCTGATCAAATGCCATGAAGAGGAGGCCGACCACATCTCCGGCAAGGTCTACTACGGTGCTCAGCATGTTGGTAATGCCCTTTCAATTGGTGGTTCAAAACTCTAATTCACATGTCGTGAATTATAACGAGAGCGTTACATGGGCATGATCGTGTGCTTTTTAGGCAGGTCAGAAGCAGTCTTGGTTTCCAGCTGACGGAGTGCTTGCCGCAACGCGAGGCGAGTCTGATTCGGCTCAATCATGGCGTCGATGTAGCCGCGCTCGGCAGCAACATAAGGCGAGGTCATGTTCTCGTCATAAAAGTCCATGAAGACCTTCTTCATGTACGCCCGCTGATTCTCATCCTCAATCTTGGCCAGCTGCTTGCCTTGGATCATCACGACAGCTGCTGCAGAGCCCATCACCGCGATTTGAGCGGTCGGCCACGCCAAGTTGATGTCACCGGAGAGATTCTTGGAGCCCATCACTGCGTACGCGCCGCCATAAGCCTTGCGGACGATCAGGGAGATCTTCGGGACCGTGGCTTCTACCAGTGCGAAGGCAAACTTTGCACCGCGGTGAATCAGCCCGGCCTTCTCCTGTGCTACACCCGGCAGGTAGCCCGGTGTATCCACAATATAGATCAGAGGGATGTTGTAGGCATCGCAGATGCGAATAAAACGAGCACCCTTGTCTGCGGCATCGGCGTCGATACAGCCAGCGAATTCAAGTGGCTGGTTGGCTACGACTCCGACCGACTTGCCGTCGACACGCGCGAATGCGGTGATGAGGTTAGGGGCAAAGCTCGGCTGGATCTCCAACAGGTCGTCGGAATCGAACAGGTGCTTGAGCAAGTCGTGCATGTCATAGCCGGCATTTGTATCGTTCGGCATGAACGTATCCAGCTCGCCAGCCCCTGCGACAGCCTCATCGGATGGTGCCCAGAACTCCGGACCGGGTTCTGAACAGGTCAACGGCAAATGATCGAGCAGGTCCTTGACGTAGTTGAAAGCATCAGCTTCGTCCGAAGCAACATAAGAAACATTGCCGTTGAGTTCCTGCTGGCGGGCACCGCCAAGCTCTGCGGAAGTAATGGACTCGCCGGTGACTTCCTTGATCACGGCTGGGCCAGTGACGTACATTTCTGCACGCTCATCGACGGCGATAACAAAGTCAGTGGTCACTGGCGCATACACGGCGCCGCCGGCGGACTTACCCATCATGATGGAGATCTGCGGGCTACGCCCAGAAAGCGGCAACTGACGGCGCGCAATCTCGGAGTACATTGCGAGCGAGGTGACGGCATCTTGGATTCGAGCACCACCGGAATCTTGAATACCGATCACCGGACAGCCGATGCGGATGGCCATATCCATGACCTCGCAAACCTTCCGGCCGAAAGTTTCGCCTACCGACCCGCCATACACGGTCTTATCGTGGGCATAGATAGCTACGGGCCGACCTTCAATGCGTCCATAGCCGGTGACTACGCCGTCGGAGTATGGGGCCTCGGGGTCATCAGGTGTGCGGCCCAAGGCGCCGACCTCCACAAAGGAGCCGGCGTCTAGCAGTCGATCAATGCGCTGACGAGGCGTGGTCAGCCCAGCCTCATCGCGCTTTGCGCGAGCACGTTCACTGCCTGGGTCTTTCGCTTTTTCCAGGCGTGCACGAAGATCGGCGAGTTTGTCTGCCGTCGTAAGTCCAGTCACTACCCTGCTACTCGTTTCCGTCTTTAGTCTACTGCTGGCTGAGCTCTGCAATCCTGCGCGTCAGGTGTGCCCCAACGGTCGCAATCTCGGGCTCATCCACCACCGCGAGGTGGTCGCCATGCAAATGTACAATCTCTAGATCTTCCACGATAGCCGACCAACCACCGTCTTCCTTAATCGTGGCATAGCGTGGCTCTAATTCAATTGCACCATCGTGCATGCGCTCTGCGCGGAACAGCACCACCGGAACCTGGACATCCGCCCAGTCCTGGAAATTGATTTTATCCAGGATGCGATTGTCCACGAAGGATGCTCGCTGGTGCTCGAGGACTCCGGCGGACAAGCCATGTTCAGACGCATCAGTGGTGGAAAGGAACTCCGCCATCATGGCGAGCAGCGCGTCCTCGCCTGCGGTCTCCAAAAGCTCAAAAGGAACCGGGAAGTCGAGGCCGTAGGTCTTCTTGGCGAAGGAAGAATAACGCTGCCAGCGAGCCTTCGTTTCTTCGATACTATCTGGAACCGTCTCTGCAGGTTGGACGGTATCCAGCAACGCGACCGTAGCCACTTCTACCTCGGTATCGCGCAGCTGGTAGGCCACCTCATATGCCAGGGCGCCACCAAAGCTCCATCCGCCCAAGACAACGGGGAGGCCGTCGGAGTATTGCTTGATCTCATCGAGGTAGGCAGCTGCGCGTTCCGCGAGTGGCCCCTCGCGGCGTTCAACGCCATACACGGGCACGTCATCTGGCAGGCGACGCATCAACGGTTGGTACACCACGGAGGATCCGCCTGCCGGGTGGAACATGAATACAGCGGGCTTGGCCGACCCTTCTGGACGTGCGCGTAGCACGCGAATGTTGCCTTCTACCTCGGTTTCGAGCCCCTCACGCACGATGTTTGCCAGCGGCTCGAGTGTCTCGGCAGCGAGCACATCATCCACCGTGACTGTGGTTCCCGAGCGTTCGCTCAAGCGCGCGGCAATATCAGCAGCCTGAGTCTCCTTAAGCTGCGGCAATGCGGAGGTCACGCCAGCGGCAGCAGCGCCGGTGATGGTGGCCCAGGTAGCAAAGACGAGTCGCTCGGAGGCATCACGAGGTGCTACACCAACACCGTGCGCTGACTTAGCAGGCTTGTCGACGTCCGCAGCTAGCTCCTCAGCGACTGCGGCCCCGTTTGCTTCAGGATGCTCGGTTTTGCTTCCGACCATCTCCTCAACGAGCCGGACGACGTCCGCGACGGAAGCATCGCGGAGCGCTTGCACCTGCAGCTCTGGGATCTGGAAATCGTGCTCGATTCGGTTCTTGATGCGCATACCCATCAAAGAATCCAGGCCTAAATCAATGAGTGGAAGTTCGCGTGGCAAGTCTTCTACGTCATAGCCCATGGCTTCGGAGACGATGGTGCGCATACGTTGTTCCACTGTTTCGCCTGAGTTGGGATCCCAGTGCATGGACTCAATGACAACTTCGTCGGCAATGCGTGGGGCGACGACGCGACGTGGTTCCTCATCTGGGGTTGGTGGCGTGAATCCCTGGGAGGTGGCGAAGCCTTCCGCGACCAAGCTCATTTCCTCACCAAGCTTGCGATAGACCGCAAGGTTGAGGCCTCCCACATGCCGCGTTGCGATCGTGGTGACCTCACCGGTGGCCGGCAGCGGCGCACGTTCCTCGCTAATGACCAAGCTGGCGCCAGAATCCAACACAGATACTGCAGAATCCATGAGAGCTTCAGCACTCGGGACTAGTTCCGCGAGGGAGGAGAAGGCAACGGTGCCATCCGGGAGGCTGACCTTGTGGCCAGGCATGCCGATATTACCGCTGGAGGACGGACGGGCGGCGGTCCAGTAGCGCTGGTGTTTCCAGGTGATAGACGGCGCATCGATGCGTTCACCGTCGCCGTACATCACGCCAAAGTCAATGTCTTGGCCTGCAACATAGAGCTTTGCCAACAGATCTCGAATCGAATCGGCTGCCGCCACCTTGCGCTTCAGTACGTACAGCAGCTGCGTATCGCCGGCACCGACGGAGAAAGCGGTGTTCATCATGCCCATCAGCGCGACTGGGTTCGGCGAAACCTCGATGAGCATGGTGTGTCCAGCGGCCAAGGCTTGCTGGGTAGCTTCGAGGAACCACACAGAACCGCGGGTACAGCGAATCCAGTAGTCGGAGTCATGGATAACAGATCCAGCCGGGTACACCATGCCCTTATCCACCGAGCTAAACAGCGGGAGTTTCGTCGGCATGGCGACAATGTCGGCGGTTTCGGCGGCCAACTCACCAAGCAGTGGTTCAACCGCGGATGTGTGACCTGCGCCCTTGACGTTGAGTGCACGCGCGAACTTACCCTCCGATTCGAGGCGTTCCACGAGCTTCAGCACTGCCTCGCGAGGCCCGCCGACTGTAGTCATGCCTGGTCCCGCGTAGACGGCTGGCTCGATGCCAGCGTAATCGGGGTGCTCAGCGATGAAAGCTGCGAGGTCCTCCGCAGAAAACTCCACCAAAGCCATGGCGCCGAGTTGATCCTCCGGTAGCGACTGCTCGCCTTCGCCCATGAGTCGGGAGCGGTGAGACGCGATGCGCATCGCGTCCTTGTCACACAGACCGCCGGCGGCATAGGCCGCAGCGATTTCACCCATGGACATACCCATGACGGCGGCGGGCTTTGCCCCGTAGGTGGCCAAGAGATCGGTGAGTGCGATCTGGATTGCGGTAATGGCAACCTGGGCGGTCTCTGTGTTGTAGGTTTGCTCGTCATCAGCGATGATCTCCAGCAATGACCATCCTGACTCGAACTCGATCATTTCATTGAGTTCCGCCAAGCGCTGCGCAAAGTATGGCGATAGCTCCAGCATGTCCTTGGCCATCTTGCGATGTTGGGAACCGAAGCCCGAGTATACGAACACCGGACCATTGGCTGCTGGCGCATCTGCGACATTGATGCCAATGCTCTTCTTGCCCTCGGCGACTTGTCGCAGCCGTTTCACTGCGTCTTCCACGGTGGCGACATCAACCGTCGCGCGGGAGCGGCCATGATTGCGGCGTGCTAGGGAGCGTCCGACCTTAATGAGGTCTTCGTCGCTGCGCCCCTCGAGAAAATCAGCCAGATCCGCCGCCGCTTGTCGACGTCGAGAAGGCAACAACCCGCTCACTGGCAGAATCACTCCGTCGAGTTCTGCTGGGGCACTATCTCGTGGCTCATAATCTGCCGGGTCGAACTCTTGCACCACGACGTGTGCGTTCGTGCCGCCGAAGCCGAACCCAGAAACACCGGCAACCTTCTTACCGGAGTACTCCGGCCATTCCCGGGGGTCCTCGACGATCTCGAGGTGCTCGGCGTCAAAGTCGATATAGCGATTTGGGCCGGCAAAATTGATGCTCGGCGGGATTACGCCGCGCTGCATACCGAGCAGCACCTTGATCAGTCCTGCGGAACCAGACGCAGATTCCGAATGGCCAATGTTCGTCTTCGCCGAGCCCAACAGGGTAGGTTCCGCAAAGTCGCGGCCAGCTCCAAGCACCGCGCCCAAGGCTGCTGCTTCGATCGGATCGCCGAGGATGGTTCCGGTGCCATGTGCTTCCACGTAATCGACCTTGTTGGGCGAAACTCCCGCGTCAGAGTAAGCGCGCTCCAGCACATCCACCTGAGCTTCGGGATTAGGCGCCGTCAGGCCGTTGGAGTGCCCGTCCGAATTTACGGCCGAGCCCTTGATCACGGCGATGATGTTGTCACCATCGGCGACCGCCTCTTCCACTCGTTTGAGCACCACCAAGCCGATGCCATCGGCACGCACGAAACCATCCGCGTCATCCGAAAACGCGTGAATCTTTCCCGTCGGGCTGATAACGCCAAGTTCACCAAAAGCAGTGGATACAAACGGAGACGCCAGAATATTGACGCCGCCCGCAATTGCTAGGTCCGCGTCGCCGGCGCGCAGGGCGCGCACCGCGTCATGCACGGCGACCAGTGAGGAAGAACAGGCGGTGTCCACGCTTACGGAGGGCCCACGGAAGTCAAAGGCGTAGGAGACGCGATTCGGGATGATGGAGCTAGCCGTGCCGGTCAGCGCATAAGGATGCGCCTCAGCGGGGTCAGCGGTAATGATCATCCCGTAGTCCACGTTGGAAGATCCGATGAAGACACCTACCGGTTCACCGCGCAGGGCGCTCGCTGGGATATGTGCGTTCTCCAACGCCTCCCAGGTCAGCTCCAGGGCAAATCGCTGTTGCGGATCCATGTTTGCGGCCTCAACCGGCGAGATTCCGAAAAACTCGGCGTCGAAGTTGGCGATGTCCTTGATGTAGCCGCCTCGCACGTTGTTCTCTGCGATCTTCTCCGTCATTACCTCGTCGGCGGAGTACTCGGACCAACGTCCAAGCGGCAATTCTGAAGTGGCATCCGTGCCGGAGACCAGCATCTCCCACATTTCTTCGAGGTTGTCCGCCCCTGGGAACCGCGCCGCCATGCCCACTACTGCGATGTCGTGGGAGCCAGAAGTCTGATCGCCGTAGGATCGGCGCGCCGATTTTAGGGTGGCGTCACTAGGGCCGTCGATAATGCGCTTTGCTAGCGCACCGATGGTGGGATACTCATACGCGATGGTGGCGTCGAGCTCCAGTCCAAGCTTGTTTTCCAGCTCGCCGGACAGCAACACCACGTCTCGAGAGGTCAGTCCGAATGCGGTGAGAGGTTTATCGTCCGAGATCTCTTCCGCAGGCAGTCCGGTTGCGTTGGCAACCCAGTTTCGCAGCCACTCCTTAAGCTCAGAAATGGTCATCGCGGTGCACGCCTGGCTGGAATCCATGCCGGTTTCTCACCCTCTTGGTTCGTTTACGGACAACAACAGATTGAGCCCTCCACTTTAGCTGGGGGTTAGCCAGGCTAGGAAGGGCTCTCTCTTAGAGACATTCGCGTTATAGTACCTGATTGTTACATCTGATAACTCAGATCAGTTTCCTTCAAGGTAAAACTTGCGCACTACCCTGCGAGCAATCTTACCGCTGGAAGAGCGCTTGATGTCTTCGGGTGCCACGATGCGAACGTCGTGCGGGTTGATGCCGTGGTTCTCTGTGACCGCGTTCTTGATGGCTGCGATAGCAGCAGCGTCCCCGGATTCCTCAGCGTTGAGGTCACGCTCGGCAATAATAACGAGCTTCTCGACGTCTTCACCTTCGATCGCGAACGCGGCAACCGCACCGGGACGAATGTGATCGCTCGCCACCTGGACGGTGTGCTCAATATCCTGTGGATAGTGGTTGCGACCAGCGATAACGATGAGGTCTTTCAAACGGCTGGTCAGATAGATCTGGCCGTCAATGAAGGTGCCCAAGTCGCCCGTAGCCATCCAGTAAGCATCCGCCGGCACACCTTCAGCACGGGAGTTTTCTGCGAGTCGGCCTACCAACGTGTTGCGGAAGGTAGCGACGGTCTCCTCATCGCGATCCAGGTATCCGATTGCATTGTTCTCGCCGTATACCCAGAATTCACCAATCTGGCCTTCGGGCAGCTCCTCGCGGGTTTCAGGATCAACAAGGGCCATGCACATTGGCGCAATTGGTTCACCGACCGAGGCGAACACTGAGGCGTTCTCGCTACCATCTTCAACCACGGTGACGCGCCCCTGCGCCAACTCCTCACGATCAAAGCTCTTGAATAGTGGGCGGTTGGGAGTGCTTGGGGTAGACACCAGCAAGGTTGCTTCAGCAAGGCCATAGGTCGGGCGCATCGCCTCGCGCTTGAGTCCATGCTGACCAAATTCCGCGAAGAAGGCCTCCACGCTCTTTTGGGTTACCGGCTCAGAGCCATTGATGATGCCGTCTACTGCGCTAAGATCCAGCGCGGCGCCCTCTGGCTTGCCATAGCGACATGCCAGGTCCAAGGCGAAGTTAGGCACCACAGTGTAGACGTTGTGATCGTTTTCCCGTCGATTCAGCTGCTCGAGCCAGCGGGTTGGCTGCTGCAGGAAATCCTTGGGGCGCATGAGATCCAGTTCCACACCGAGGATCGTGACAAACGCTGCGAGGATCATGCCCATGTCGTGGTGCAGTGGAATCCACAAGGAAAGCCGCATTGGGTGCTTCAGCTGAGCCGCCCGGAAGATCTGCAACACGTTGACCATGATGTTGCGGTTACTCAGCACCACGCCCGCTGGGGTGCGGGTGGATCCGGAGGTGTACTGGAGGAAAGCGATGGAATCGGCCGGGGCAGTCTTAGATTCCTTGAGCTTGGCCAGCACCTCTGGGTTCGTCATCGGATTTACAAAGGACTCGGCCAGGGAATCCGGCAGGGAATCCACGGAAAGGATGCGTGGACGTTCCGCGGCAGGCAGTGCGGCGAACTGACGTCGGACGGCACCTGCACTCACAGAGTTGGTAAGTGCGAAGTTCGGCTTGGCGTCGGCCAATACCGCAGTGAGGTGGTCGGTGTGGCCCGGCTCGTTTGGATCGTAGAGCGGAACTGGGATCATGCCTGCATACAGGGCGCCAAGGAAGGCGAAAATGTACTCAGCAGAGTTGCCCGCAAGGATGGCAACTCGAGACCCCATGGGGCCAGTCTGCTGCAAGCGAGCAGCAACAGCCTTGATGCGGGTGTTTACCTGGGAGCGTGTGAAGCGAACTACTTTTCCTTCGCGAGACTCGGAGTAGTCCCAGAAGCGGATCACCTCTCGGTCACCGCCGCCAGCAGCCGCGTCGGCTTGGTACATAAGTTCGCACATTGCGGCGAGAGTGAACTCGTTGGGCAGCACGATGTCGCCCTTGTCATTGAAGAACCGACCCATGGCGGCATTGAGATCCATTTGATTCCTTCGTTTCGTGATTCAGGCTGTGCGGCAGCTATCCGGACCAGCCTAACAAGTGTTGTAAATACTGTACCGACATTAGTTAGTTCTACAAAACAAATGAGCGCGTTTTACATCAAAAAATGACAACGACCCCGGATAAGTCCAGGGTCGCGTTTCACATCAGGCATAGGCCGGATCACTATTTGGCGTCGATAAGCCCGACTGCCCAATCGATGAGCCACTGCGTGGTCGTCGAACCGGGGAAAACGTTGGGGTTCGTCGCATACTGTGCATGCACGGCGTTCGCGGCGATGAGCGCCTGCGCACGTTGCACAGCATTACCTACTCCTAGCGGGGCATCACAGATATGATCGTCCGGCGCACAGATGTCCATGACTCGATCATTGAGGCTGCCGTATCCGCCTGCGCGCGGCCCTCGCATCGTGGCACCCGGCATGATCGCCTGCGTTAGTGGATTGAGCAGTTCGAGAGAAACTTCTGCCCCTACGCCTCCCACTGGGTTACCTTGCGCCTGTCCCACACCAGGCTCACGGCGCCCATCGGCAACGACGGACACACCACGCACACGCTCAGCCGGGACTACGCCATGGCCAGCACCGATCTGGTTCGCAATGTCTCCCACGATCACTGCACCTTGAGAGAAGCCAACTAGGACGTAATCCGTAGCCGGACAATCCTTATGCATCATGCGCATCTCCGCCTCGAGCTTAGAGGTGCCCTCATTACGAGACTCGTCGTAGCTCATCTCATGCATCGCGTTTACGTTCTTGAACTGCGCAGTGTACGGCAACGTCCACACCTTGACCTCGTCCGCACTGTAGCGCTCTTGGAGCGGCTTGGTCACGGTCAACATGAAGGAGTACGGGTTTGCGGTCGGGTTGATCGGATCATCCGTCGGCGAGGACTCCCAGGTTCCTGGGGCCGCCAAGACTTCAACCTTCGGGCACCAGTCTGGCTGCTCCGGGGTGCTTGAGTGTATTCCCGGGGTTGTAGGTGGCTCAATCTTTGAGGCGTTCATCCAATTGACCACACCTGCGCCAATCACGACCAACACCACTAGGGTCGCAATGATTGTGAGAATTTTACGCATCGCTTAGCAGTACGCATCCTTTGCCGTTTTCACGAGGAGTTGCGAAACTTCCTCTGGTTTCTTTTCAGTGCGCTTCTGCTCAACCAACTGGCCGGAGACTGCGCCAAGGGTGTATTGCTCTTCACCCTTCCCGGTGCAAATGCCGTCGGCAATGCTCACCATCTGGTCCTCCACACCCGCTACCTTCACGCCCTGTTTGTCTAGCTCTTCCAGGTAGCGCTTCTCATTATCCGGACGTGGAGCCGCTGTCGGCACCGCCGACACTTCCTGGGCGGCCTCATCCTTAGGGGCTGGTGCTGCTGCTCCACCACCAGCCTTTGGGGACGGGGTGCCAGTGCTTGTCGACGTCGGTGTGGCTTCCGCACTTACCGACTTCGAGGACTTAGCTAGCGGCGGCACAGTCTCCTGCGGCCCGTTCTGGTTGTCCACCGTCGCGCCACCGCCACAGGCCCCCAAGGAAATCGCTACGGTTGCTAGCGCAATGACGCATACGGTCTTTCGCATTTTAGTGACGCTCCTCCACAATTCGACCATTCACTTGCTTGATAGTGCCGTGCTGGAACTTCATCTGCTCGCCACCTGCGGCGATCGACTCCTGGTCCGCTACCGGCCAGCCGAATGGGCCGTTCTCGAAACCAGCCTTGCCCCATGCGTCACGAATCTCACCGTTAAGGACGAAATTCGCGCCAGTGCTTGGCGACCAGTACATGGTGCCATTTTCAAAGTTCTGCAATGCGCCACCTGGAATCTGGAACTCATTCGAAGTTGGAGCACCCAGCTTAGAGGACGCCGTCTTTAGCTGGCCATACTTCTTAGCGATTTCACCGCGAACTGGGAAGCTATGCTTATCCTTGTTGCGGACCACGTATCCACCCTGGAACTGCTGCACCAGTGCAGAGTCCACCTGCTTTGGCACGTCTACTGGGTAACCCATTAGACCGCCTTCATATCCTTCAGTACCCCAAGCATCGACCATATCGCGCGGAACTTCTACTGCATCAGTGGTTGGGGTCCAGTAGATGGAGCCGTGCTGGAAGTGGACAAAGCGACCAACACCATCTGGAGTTGCCGTTTCACCGGTGATTGGGAATCCGAGCCATGAGGTAGTAGCACCCATCTCGGTGTAACGCGCACCGATGCGTCCGGCCAATACATGCGCACCGGTCTCGTTAGTCCAATAAGCTCGGCCGGAACGGAAGTCCTGCGCGCGACCACCTTCGACATCATATTCGTTATTCACGCATGGGCCGAAGGCATTATTGGCCGTCGCATCGCCAATAGCACCACTGGTGGTGCAATCTGCGCCACGGTCTTCTTTCTTCATACCCAGCGAGTCAGCGATGTATGGCCAGGATTGCGCCATTTCAAACTGCCAGTATGGCCAGTTATGGATTCCGGATGGTCGGAACTGCGCAACCACGGGCACGTTAGCCTGCTTGGCACGCTCTACGAAGGTCTGGGTGGTCATTCGCGAGACTACCTCGAGCCCCTTACCGGCCTCATTCGATGGTCCGGTAGCAACAGATCCTGGCTCGCCGAAATCGTCGCGTCCGCTACCAGCGGACACATAGACGGTCTTGCCCTTGAGAGCTTCAATTCCGAGCTTCGGATCATTGTCGACCCACCGTTGACTATAAGCAGGGCCCCACATGTTGTTGATGTCATAGCCACCGCCCTCTACGAGCGCGCCCTTGAGCATTTCTGGCATTCCCACGGAGGTGGTGTCCAGGTATCCCGAGAAAGAACCAACGAAGTTGAACATGTCTGGGCGGTGCTGCGCCAGATTCATCGCAGCCGTACCACCCATCGACAGGCCGGTGATGGCACGCTGCCCATTGGAACGATAACCGTTTTGCAGGACTGCGGGAAGCTCATTAAGCAGGAAAGACTCCCACTTGTAGTTCTTGCCCTTCGCAGGACCTTCCCAGTCAGTGTAGAAAGAAGACTCCCCACCGACCGGGAGAATCACGTTGACGTTCTTGTCAGCGTAGAACTGTTCAATATTGGTGTGGATGGTCCAGCCGTTTTCAGTATCAACGGCTCGCAGGCCGTCCAAGGCCCATACTTCAGGGAACTTTGCGGTCGGGTTGGAATGCCAATCCCTAGCCAACAGGATCTGCACCTGAATTGGGTGCTCCGGCATAGCTGCCGACTTGATGAATACGGCAACCCGCCGGTCAGTGATCCATTCGACACGGTCGATGGACACGCCTTGTGGCAAGCCTTCAATCTTTGGATGGTCCGTGCGGATCGGGGTGCGCTGTGGCACTTCACCTGGGTCGAGGTAGCCGGAGACGCCGCCACCACCTCCGCCGGTAGAGCCGGAAGAGCCCACCTGGGCCAGTGCTGGGGATGCGATGACGCCGGAGCCGAGTGCCAGGGCTACTGGTACTGCAGCAAGGGCAACACGGAAAGAACGTCGCCGAGCAGAGCGAGTTTCGCGCATGAAAAGTCCTTTGTGTAGTTAAGTTTCAGCTGGAACATACCGCGCCAGTTGAAAGGCACGGTTAGCCTGCGGGCCACGGCCATCCGAAGGTTCCCCGCCTCCGGAAAGTTGTGACGCCTAGATATTCGCCGCCTGTGGCTTTACCTCAGGTGCATGTGGGTGCAGACTGCGGCTAGCCGATAGGTTGAAGTCAAGTTTAAGTTCAACTTTAGACTTTCTAGCCAGTGACACACCAGGGATTGCTGGAAAGTTTTGTTGTTGGTGTGACTGTTGTTTCATTCTTGTGAGCTGCTAGTGGGCAACGACGCTCCGATTCGCGTCTTGAGTGGCCCGAAATCCGACTTTCATGTTCCGACTCTCACCTAGGCTTGCCGACAAAACCCCTGGTCACTGGTTATCGATTTTCACGAAAGTCGGAATTCGGATCGAGGAGAAACCCCGCCAACGCCCCACCAACGCCCAGCCACCCCAAAGCCAACACCCAACCACCCAGCCAACAGCAAAAGCCGCCGCCCCGAAGGGCGACGGCCATCAAGCTAACCGAGAGTACTGCTTTTTACCAAGCACCCATTACGTCGAGAACGCGGTCACGGGTCTTCCACATCTGCTCATTCCAGATACCCCAGTTGTGTACGCCTGCTGGCATGTAGTCAGCGGTGACGTTCAGGCCGATGCCGCGAGCCTTACGCTCCCAGGCATGGGTGGAAACGCTGGAGAGCTGCTCCAAGCCCCAACCCATGACACGGTCGTTCAATGGCAGTGCCATATCAGCTTCGGTCCAGTTACCGGTGGAAGCAGAGATGTAAACATCCTTGCCGCGCAGGCCCTCCATGTTCAAGAACGGATCGTTCTCGAAACGGCGTGGGCTCAGGGTGGAACCGTACATTGCGTTGAGGTTGAATCCGCCGGTATCGATCAGAGCCATACGGAGCAAGGTCTGCATGCCTGGTGCGGTGGTGTACAGGTATCCGGACCAGGACATTGCCTGCTGGAACTGGCCTGGGTGGCGTGCAGCCAGGTTCAATGCGGCAGTACCGCCCATGGACAGGCCGGCGATGGAGTTGTGGCCAGGGTTCACACCGAAGTTCTGCTGCAGGTAGCCTGGCAGTTCACTGGTGAGGAAGGTCTCCCACTTGTAGGTCACTGCCTGGCCCGAGGAACCGGAGGAGACGAGGGCTGGGCTATCCCAGTCCGAGTAGAAAGAACCTGCACCGCCGACTGGCATGACTAGGGTGAGGTTGGAGTTTTCATATGCCTGTGGGGCGTTTGCGTACATCGTCCAACCGGTCTGGTTGTCGTCTGCACGCATGCCGTCGAGAAGGTAGAAACCTGCATCGCCGCCGCGCTGTGAAGCCTGGATGAGAACTGGGATGGTGCGTTCCATCGCTGGGGACCACACGTCGCAACGCTGGACCCAGTACATCGCCGGATCCCAATCGCAAGTGCCAGTGGCGTCTGGGCGCAGCCAGTCGCGGTTATCAGCGTGGGCTACTCCAGAACCTGCGACGGCAAGGCCGGTCGCGGTAATGGCAGCAAGCGCAACCGACGTTATTTTCCGTCCTGCATTGCGCAGACGCGTTGCGAAAGACATATTTCTCCTCGGTGTTCGTAATGTGACCGTTACTTAACCTACACGATATATTTCGCTAGGCAAGCAGTTAATACATCGGAGAAATATAGACCGCCATTACAATACAGAGAATCCACAGCACAGCGAGGGTTTGTAGCGTACGGTCCGACAGCGCAAGTTCATCTGGCGCGCCACCGTCGCCGCGGTCTACATCAGCAGCAAAACGCAGGATAGCAATGGTAAAAGGTACCATCGAGATCTGGTACCACACTGCCGCTGCGGAATCCCCGTGCGTACCCATGTCAAAGCCCCACAACGCATAGGACATGACCACTGCGGTGGCGGAAAGAGTCCACACAAACCGCAGATAGGTTGGGGTATATCCCTCCAGGGACTTACGAATCTTTGCGCCGGTACGTTCCGCCAGCAAGATCTCCGCGTAGCGCTTGCCAGAGGCCATGAACAGCGAACCAAAGGCCGCTACCAGCAGGAACCACTGTGAGAGGACGATGCCTGCAGCCACGCCACCCGCCATGGTGCGGAGCATGAATCCCGAAGACACCAATGCGACATCAATCACAGGCTGATGCTTCCACCCGAAACAGTATCCGAGCTGAAGCACCAGGTAGACAGCTACAACGATGGCGAGGGGCTGGCCTGCAGTAGCCAGGAAAGACACCCCAATAGCGGCAGCCATGAGCACAACGGCCATGACATATGCCACACCTACTGGAAGCACTCCGGCAGCGATGGGACGGAAGCGTTTGGTGGGGTGCGCGCGGTCAGCTTCAACGTCTCGCGCGTCGTTGATGAGGTAGATCGCGGAGGCCGCCATGCAGAATGCGACGAAGGCACACAAGACGTCGAGAAGCGTCTGTTTGTTCAACAATGCTTCGGTGCCGGCAGCAGCTGGGGCAGCCAACACGAGGACGTTCTTCACCCATTGTTTTGGGCGCAGCGCCTTGATCATGCCGTCGGCGAGATTCTTCGGCGGCCGGCGCTTGCGCATCGTATCGATGCCCTCGGTATGCGGCTCCGAGTCGCCGAAGCGCTGCTCTATGCTCATGCGTTCCTCTTCTCAATTGCGTCCGTGGCCAGTGCCGTCGTCGCGCCCAGCAGCGCTCCAGCGGCCACATCAGTGGGATAGTGAACCCCAAGAACCATACGCGATGCCATCATGGCTGGCACACCCACAAGCGGCAACGGTGACCGAGTCAACAATGCCAAGGAAGTGAGTGCCGCCGTGGTCGACGTGGCGTGAGAAGACGGAAAACTGAGCTTGCTTGGCGTGCCAACGCCAATTTCAATGCGCGGATCTGTCGGACGTGGCCGGCGCACAATTCGCTTAATGACCACCGAAGCTGCATGGCTAGTAAACGCTGAAGCAGTCAGCGCGGCCCACTTGCGACGCCGCTGCTTATCGACGGCCATCCCAACCGTCCCCAACGCCAGCCAACCTGCGGCATGCTCTCCGAACAAGCTCATGCCGCGGGCTACCTGGAGCACTCCGGGTCGCGCCAACGCGAACTCCTGAATGGCAACCAGTAAGTCCGATTCCTTTTTAGTCATTAAAGATTTCTCCCCAAGCTTCGCGGCTAGTCAACCGTTGGTGCGCAGCACGGTACTCGGCCTGCATCGCTTCGAAACGCTCCGCTACTTCCTGCTGCAGCCGACGAGATTCCTTGAGCAGTTCCTCTGCTTTTGCGCGATCGCGCTTACGGTAAACCACGCCGCGCCCATCTGCAGTGGTGACGGTCGCGCCGTCTAGGCGGGACAGTGAGAACCAGCGCGCATTGATCGGAGCGAGGTTCGCCTGTGGCACCTCGTGGTGCTGCGGGTCTTCTTTCTGCAGCGAGTGCATCAGGCCCTTCAGCGCCCAGATCGACTTCTTCACTGGAGCCAGCCGGCCACCGATGTCCGTGATCGGCACTCCAGGAGCTCCAGAAGGCTTGGGGAGTTCCGCCGCGGTCGGCAGAACAACGGCATCTGGGTAAGTCTTACGGATCGCATTGATGCGCGGAAGCGAGGTTTCGAGGATGTCAAAGAGCTGCTCTGGGCCCGCCAGGAAGTCCTTCATCGCCTCGTTTTGAATCGCGACAGTGGAGTATTCCATGCACACCAGGTGCTTGATGGTGGCTTTCTGCATTGACTTGACGATGCCGTCGACAGGCCCGGTGTGCTGCAAGGCCGCGACGATCAAACGGTTGCGCAGGTGGAAGTACGCCTGCCAATCGATGGCATCATCCTTATCCGACCAGGCCATATGCCAAATGGCAATGCCAGGCCAGGTGGCCGTAGGGTATCCGTGGTCCCCGGCGCGCAAACCAAACTCGGCGTCGTCCCACTTAATGAAGAGCGGCAGTGGCTGACCAATCTCCTCAGCTACCACGCGTGGGATCAGCGTCATCCACCAACCGTTGTAGTCAACATCAATGCGGCGGTGCAGGTCGCGAGAATTCGGGGCATCTGGCTTATCGCCGAATTGGCCGCGATCGGAGAGCGGGTGCTTAGAGAAGTCATGGTCGTAGTGCACATATGGCGCGGAAGTCCACATAAAGTCGTGACGTCCGACAACTTCACCCATGGAGTGCAGGTGGCTGCGTTCCTGCAGGTTCAGCATCTGTCCGCCAACGAGAATAGGCGACTTTGAGTAGCGAGCCACCTGCAGGGCACGAAGCACCGAGTCTGGCTCAATCGCGATGTCATCGTCCATGTACAGGATGTAGGGAGACTGTTTTGCACCGGCTGGTTTGGTGCCGTCCACGCCGCCAAGTGCCTCAAACATAATGCGGGAGTAACCGCCGGAGCCACCCAGGTTTCCCTGACGGAACTCGAAGAAGCGCTCGCCGAAGTGCTCGGTGACGGCCTGGTAGCCCGGCTCGTCCGCTGGGTGCTTGTTGCCCTGGTCAGGCATGATCACCGTATCGATGACTGCGTCAACGGCTGGGTCACTAGCGAGCGCCTCGAGCGCCGCTACGGCATCGGCTGGGCGATTGAAAGTGGGGATTCCCACGGTGACGCGCTTTTCAAACGGACCAACCTGGTCACCGTTCGGCAGCGTCTGCGGTCCGGGAGCAACCGGAGCCCACCAACCTGCCTGTTTGATCTTCGTGTCAGTTTCGGCGGTGATATCAAACCAGATCCAGCCACCATCTTCAAACGGTGCCAAGGAAACTTCGAACTCGCCGACGCCACTAACTAGGTCTCCCTCGACCGCAATGCGGGAGCCATCGATCTTGGAACGATAGATATCAACCCGTGCCTCGCCTTCGAGCTCCACTCGCAGCACCACGGAGTCGAGCTGCGACCAGCGGCGCCAGTAGCTGGCGGCAAAGGCATTGAAATAGGTTTGGAAGGAGATTTCAGCACCAGCCGGAATGTTCAGTGAGAACCGGTCTGACCAGGTGGCACGCTCCTTGTTCTGCTCGGCTTCCAGCAGGTAAAGGGTGCGCACATCGTGTGGTTCGCCGCGCTTGGGCATCAATACCCGCTGCAACTGCTCCACTGCTTTGCTCTCGCTCATCTCCAGCCTTTCTTAGTTTCGGATGTTTCCCAGCGTAGTTGGTTGGCTAGCGAACGCAGGTATTTCCACGCCCGGCCGATTGCAGGGAAAGACGCCCATGCAAGGCCGCAGCCGAAGCATGGGAGGTTATCCGATATTGAAATGCCAGGTGACGTCAAGTTTGTCGGTTAACCGGCCGTCTATGGGGTGGTGATGCTGCCGCCGTCGGCAAGCCCGGCGCATTTGGGCTCAAAGTTCGCCGGCTGCTCTGACGGGCCAACGAGAGCGATGGTGGCGCGAGGTTCAGCGGTGCCCTCCCCTGGCTGTTCTCACGAAGCTAGGGTTGGTGGCAGAAGTTCATTACTCCCGGCACTTTAATTTATGCAGGCACCGCGACGGCCAGCTTTGGCAGCAAAGCCCGGATTCGATCCTCAATCTGATCTGCAATGATGCGCACGTCCTCAATGCTTGCACCCTCTGGATCTGAAATATCCCAGCGGATGTAGCGATCACCCGGAACGCCGGGGATCTCGTTGATTCCCAACAGCACGACAACATCTGCACGATGCGCCACTCGCGGCGTGATTTCCTTCTGATAGAGGTCGTTGGTCTTGATTCCCCGCTCCTCGAGCACCTTCAGCACTGTCGGATTGATCCCGCCCCGAGAGTTCAGGCCGACCGACCGGACGAACACCGCGTCCCCTACAAGATGACGAGTGATAGCTGATGCCAGCTGCGAACGGCCCGCGTTGCGCTCACACGCAAAAAGGATTTCTTTACGCGGGGAAAATTCTTGCCCTTCCGCAAGCATTTCCAGCTTTTCCGCAGCGGAGCGCTCGACGAAAATTGGCAGAAAGGCTGTCAGTTTAGCGGTCGCGTTCTGCTCAACGATGGTCTCATTGACTACTTCATCAATGCGCTCAGCGGCGACGAGGTGGTCATAGCGCCGGTGCAGATCTTCGCGAACGATTTCAAAATCGCGATTGGACATATTTTCCTCTCCGGAAGGTGTCCACACAATTAACTCAAAGACACCTTATTGTTAACCTGAAGTTAACTTTACCCTTTAAAAAAGGGCCGGTCGAGTCAAAACCAACTGTTGTGTCCGTTTACACAATCAAACGGAGCGAGCCACAAGCGATACCAACTAGCAGGGCCCGCTTCGGCTACTACTTCAGCTCGTCCGCGAGCTTGTTATCAAACATGTTCAGCGCAGAAGCAATGGCCATATGCATGTCTAGGTACTGGTAGGTACCCAGCCGGCCGCCAAAGTAGACCTTGTTATCCGCGGTTTCCGCTTCGGCCCGTTCGCGATACTTAAGCAACATCTCGCGATCATCAGGCGTGTTGATTGGGTAGTACGGCTCATCATTCTCATCCGCAAAGCGAGAGAACTCCTTCATGATGACCGTCTTATCGCTCGGATACTTGTCCGCACGCTCTGGATGGAAGTGGCGGAACTCGTGAATGCGGGTAAATGGGTACTCCGCATCGTTGTAGTTCATCACTGGAGTGCCCTGGAAGTCCCCAACCGCCTCAACCGAGGTTTCGAAATCAAGCGTGCGCCAGCCCAGCTTGCCTTCGGAGTAATCAAAGTAGCGATCGAGCGGGCCGGTGTAAACCACCGGAGCCGCCGGAGATTCCGCACGTACCGCGTCCCGCACCTCAAACCAGTCGGTGTTCAGCTGGACGTCGATAAGCTCATGCGCCGCCATCTTCTCGAGCCACGCAGCGTACCCATCAACAGGCAAACCCTCGTAGGTGTCATTGAAGTAGCGGTTATTAAAGGTATAGCGCACCGGAAGGCGGGTGATGTTGCCCGCGGGCAGTTCCTTTGGATCCGTCTGCCACTGCTTAGCGGTGTAGTCGCGGATGAAGGCCTCGTAAAGCGGACGACCAATGAGGGAGATCGCCTTTTCCTCGAGGTTCGTGGCATCCTCGGAATTGATTTCGGCGGCCTGTTCCTTAATAAGAGCCTTCGCTTCCTCCGGCGAGTAGTACTTGCCAAAGAACTGATTGATCAGGCCCAGCCCCATTGGGAACTGGTACGCGGTGCCGTTATGCATCGCGAAGACACGGTGCTGATAGTCCGTGAAGCTGGTGAACTGATTGACATAGTCCCACACGCGCTTGTTGGACGTGTGGAACAAGTGCGCACCATACTTATGGATTTCAATCCCAGTCTCGGGCTCAGCTTCGGAATAGGCATTACCGCCCAGGTGCGCGCGCTTCTCGACGATCAGCACCTTCTTACCCAATTGGCTAGCGGCACGCTCAGCGACGGTCAGTCCAAACAGGCCGGAGCCCACAACAATGAGATCATAAGTCATGCCTAAAGAGCGTAGCGGTCAACGCTTGCTAACGCAGATGTCATAGCCGGTGTTTCGTGAAATTGAATTGCAGGAGCCGTTAACCGCTGCAGCTTGCCTCGGGTGTTAACGGCTTGGAAGCTGCGCGATAGTCGGATCATGGAAGTCGGATTTCGGAATAGAACCCTGTCGCACATCCGCTACCAGCGCGATTTCCGCCCGAAATCCGACTTCCATGATCCGACTTTGAAGACTTGACCGAGCCAAAAACGCACCACCACAACCCCAAGCGTCACACCTCCCTATCGCGACACTCAGGAAACTGTTATTAACAGAACTATCATTGACCCCAGTTATGCACTAACATATTCAATTGATAACTACTGTCACAGCTGCACCAGTGTGCACAATCAGGGAGAACATAGTGCTGCAAAGACGAAAACTTGCCACTTCAACCTCACGCCCCGTGTGGGCTATTTTGCTGTCTACGGCTCTTGTTGCCTCGGCAGCAATCGGCATCCAAAATGACATTCTAAAGACCCAAGCCGCAGGCATCGATCCCGTTTCCGCATCGATGGAAACTGCGGCATTCGGCGACGGAGCAACCATCGTCGTAGACGACCCTGCCGTCACCGGCCAAGGCGAATCTGAAGGCCCTCGCGCCGTCAAGGAATTCACCCGCGACAACCAGTTTTCGATGTTCGCGCTCACCTGGAACGGCAAACAAGACGTAGCAGCACACTTCCGCGGTCAGCGCGCTGACGGCACCTGGACCGAGTGGTTCCAAGCCGATCCGGCAAGTGAAGTACAAACCGGTGGCAAGAACGGCACCGAGCTCATCTACATCGAACCAACAAACCGCGTTCAGGTTTCGATGGTCGGCACCGACATGACAGCGAACGCGGGCGCTGCGCCAGCTGAAGCCGCCGCAGCCCCAACCGGGGAAAACGTCGATCCTGCCGCTGCTGCCCCTGTAGCAGCTCCGCCAGCAGAAGCTGCCCCGGCAGTCGCACCGGAGGCACCTGCCGAAGAAGCACCAGCTACACCAGCAGCCGTCGAAAAGCCTGCTGAACGTCCAGCACAGGGCATCGCACCGCTACCTACCAACTACGGAGACATCAAGCCGGTTGCCGATGTTGCTGATGCTGGCCTAGAGGCCGTGTTCATCGACGGCGGCAGCAGTGCCCCAGTCTCCGGCATCGATCTCGCCGCCGATTCCGACGGCATGCCGAAGATCATTTCCCGTTCCGGTTGGGGAGCCGACGAGTCGATCCGTCAGGGCTGCCAGCCGACGCCGGACTATTCCGATCAGGTCAGCGCAATCACCATCCACCACACCGCCGGTTCGAACAATTACACCGAGGAACAGTCCGCAGGCATCGTCCGCGGAATCTACCAGTACCACGGTGTGAACCTCGGCTGGTGCGACGTCGGATACCAGTCCCTGGTTGACAAGTACGGCAACATTTTTGAAGGTCGCTTCGGTGGCATCAACAAGCCAGTCATGGGCGCCCATGCCGGTGGATTCAATGAAAACACCTGGGCAATTTCCATGATGGGCGACTACTCCAGCCAGCAGCCTTCCGCAGCCCAGATCCAGTCCGTCGGTGAGCTCGCTGGATGGCGCGCGAAGGTTGCAGGCTTCAACCCTAAGGGTTCTGACACCCACATTTCGGAGGGCACCGAATACTCTAAGTACGCCTATGGCGCCGAGGTAACTTTGCCTAACATTTTTGCGCACCGCGATGTGGGCACCACTACTTGCCCAGGTGACGCAGGCTATGCACAGATGGGCACTATCCGGGATATTGCCGCACAGAAGTACGCCAACACCGGCGGCACCACCAAGCCAGACACCACCAAACCGGACACGACCAAGCCAGACACCACTGGGAACCAGCCTGCTCCTGTCACCTTGGATCCGACAGCACCGGCAGCACCAGCGCCTGCCCCGGCCAGCACCCCGAAGGTCAAGGACTTGCTCGGCCTGTTGAGCTCTGCTTCCAAGGGCGATCAAGGCGCAGCCTTGAATCTCGCAGGCGTTATCGCACCGCTAGTTATCAGCTACCTGGTATCTCAGGGCAAGATGCCGGAAGGCATCAGCATGGACGGCGGCGTGCCAAAGATCGGTGGCATCAGCATCGCAGATCTGCCTGGCAAGATCGAGCAGGCACAGACGCTGTCTTCCGATCCAGATATCTCCAAGGTAGCCACCCTGGTCAAGGAAAACTACGGCGCTGTGTTGGGCGAGTCCAAGGGGCCGGTCCAGTACGCGGCGGACGCTGAGAATCCAGTGACCTTTGAGGCTTATGACAAGGGCGCCATCTTCAAGTCCCCTGCCACGGGTACGCACGGCGTGTGGGGCGCAATTGGCGACGCCTGGGCGCAGCAAGGCCTAGACGCTGGCCCACTCGGCCTGCCGACGAGCGACGAGTACACGGAAGGCACCCTGACTCGGATGGACTTCCAGCACGGCTACATCACTTATGATCCGGCCACGAACCAGACGCAGGTTCACACGAACTAACGCCATTTAACAAAAGCACCCTCGGTACGCGCTAACCCTGTAGCGCAGACCGGGGGTGCTTTCCTGTGCAGCGCAACCCTAAAACCACTGCCCCAATACTCGGGCGATCCCGCCCTCATTATTTGATTCGGTCACCATGTCCGCCACAGCTTTTACCTCGGGGCGGGCATTGCCCATCGCAACTCCGAGCCCGGCCCATTGGAGCATCTCAATATCATTGGGCATGTCTCCAAAGGCAACTACGTCTTTGGCTTCCGCCCCGATCGCTGCAGCCAAATAACTGGTTCCGCGCGCCTTAGTCACGCCTGGGGCGGCTACCTCAATCAGCCCGTCAGGCACAGAAAAGGTCAGGTGCGCGATGTCCGGCGATACGCGTGGAGCGATCAGTTCATAAATCCGCGCGGAGGTGAGGTGTTCGTTTCGGATGAGCAGCTTGATCGCAGGCTCCCCAAGGAGTTCAGCCTCGGGAACCATCCCATTTTCCTCGGAAAACCAGGCCGGAACATAGTTGGGTGATACGAGGAAGAGTTCCTTTTCTGGAGCCCACGCTGAACTACCGGAACGCTCCACCGCGAAACCGGCACCGCCAAAGGGGGCCAACACATCCTTGGCAATGGCTGCGATGACTCGCAGCGCTGCGGGGTCGAGGTTACACACATCGAGCATGGTGTCACTGGCGGCGTCATAAACGATCGCACCGTTCGCACACACGCACACTGGAGCCAGTTCCAGCTGTTTTAAAACGGGGTGGATCCATCGGGGCGGACGTCCCGTTGCCAGCGCGAAAACTGTTCCCGCGCTCACGGCGCTTCGGATGGCATGCCGAACGTCCATGGGGATGCGCTCACGGTCGTCGATAAGCGTGCCATCAACGTCGCTGCAGATGAGCAGCGGTTGCTCAGCGCTCACGGCGTGCTTCGATAGCCCCAGCAATGCGGGCCTTGGTGCGGGAGAGAAGTCCCCGGGAGGCCAAAACGTCAGCAGCCTTCCGGTCGGCGCGCAGGTCGAGTCGGCGCAGCTTGCTTGCCCGCTTGCGCTCGCGTGCCGCTTGCCGACGCTCCTTCTCCTCCAAAGCGAGGAGATCTGCGCGTTCCAAGGTCGGAGCTCCGCCACCCATTTCATGAGTCATCCATGGCTCACCGGCAGGAAAGGGACCGAATTTCTCGTCGTAGTCCCGCTGCAGCTGCGATACCTGCGCCTGCATAATGTCGTGCAGTCGCTGCGTATCCGCTTCTACGTCCCCAACGAGCTTGAGCGGATCTCCAACGCGAACCCAAACCGGAGTGTGAGAACGTCCCAGGTTCTTTGGCAGATCTTTCGTCCAGATCCGCTGCGAGCCCCACACAGTAACCGGAATGATCTGTGTCCCAGCTTCCTGAGCGATCCGCACCGCACCGGTCTTCAAGGCCTGCACCTCGAAGCTACGAGAAATCGTCCCCTCCGGGAAAATTCCCACGAGTTTGCCATCCTTAAGCGCCTGAACTGCATCCGTCATGGAGGCTGCGCCAGCAGAGCGATCCACGCGAATATGCTGCATCTTGCGCATCAACCAGCCGATGACAGGCTTGTCAAAGATCTCGCGCTTGGTCATGAAACGCACCAAACGCCCACCGTTGACGTGGGCGACGGCTCCGGAAAGGATGAAGTCGTAGTATCCAGTGTGATTGACCGTGAGCAGAGCACCACCCGTCTCCGGAATCTTCTCTGCTCCTTCGACGTAAATGTTGATGCCCTGGGCTCTTAACGCCACCAAGACTAGCTTGATGATGTTGCTATAAAACGGCTCACGAGCTTCTGCGTTCTTAGCGGCAGGACCAAAGCCCTTAGGTACGTGGATTGATCCGCGACGATGGAAGACAGTGCTATTCATAGATGCTATTTAACTGGCTCGAGGACATCCTTGCCAACGTAAGGTCGCAGCGCCTCTGGGATCACAACAGATCCATCGGCCTGCTGGTGGTTTTCCAGGATGGCTACCAGCCAGCGAGTGGTGGCCAGGGTGCCATTCAAGGTAGCGGCGATCTGCGATTTACCCTGCTCATCGCGGTAGCGAACCTGCAGGCGACGAGCCTGGAAAGTGGTGCAGTTGGAGGTGGAAGTAAGCTCACGGAACGTGTGCTGGGTTGGCACCCACGCCTCCGTGTCAAACTTGCGGGCAGCAGAAGAACCTAGGTCTCCGCCGGCAACATCGATGATGCGGTAAGGAACCTCAACAGCAGCGAGCATCTCTCGCTCCATATTCAGCAGCTTTTGGTGCTCAGCTTCGGCTTCTTCCGGCTTGCAGTAAGAGAACATCTCAAGCTTGTCAAACTGGTGTACGCGCAGGATGCCACGGGTGTCCTTGCCATGCGATCCGGCTTCACGGCGGAAGCAGCTGGACCAACCGGCATAGCGCTTGGGTCCCTGGGATAGATCGAGGATCTCGCCCTGGTGGTAGCCAGCCAACGCTACCTCGGAGGTACCGACGAGGTACATCTCGTCCTTCTCCAAGTAATAGACCTCGTCCGAATGCTGGCCGAGGAAGCCGGTGCCCTGCATAACCTCAGGTCGCACCAGCACTGGTGGGATCATGAGCTGGAAGCCGTTGGACATGGCCTTCTGCGCTGCCAGGTTCAGCATTCCCAGCTGCAGCATGGCACCAAAACCGGTGAGGAAGTAGAAACGCGCGCCCGAAATCTTTGCGCCACGTTCCATGTCGATCAGGCCGAGGGATTCGCCGAGCTCCAGATGGTCTTTGGGCTCAAAGTCAAAGGCGGTTGGTTCGCCAACATGCTCGAGCACGATGAAATCATCTTCGCCTCCCGGAGGGGCGCCAACGACAACATTCGATAGCTGCATCTGCAGCTCGTTAACTGCGGCTTCCGCAGCCGATTGTTCCGCTTCGGCGTCCTTGACCTTCGCCTTGAGGTGCTCGGAGCCCTCGAGCAGCGCTGGGCGTTCCTCAGGGCTTGCTTGGCCGATTTGCTTGCCAAACGCTTTCTGCTCGGCGCGCAGCTGATCGGCCGCGAGGATGGCCTGCCGGCGCCGCTCGTCAGCCGCAATGAGCTTATCGACGAGCTCCGGATCCTCCCCACGGGTGATCTGAGAAGCGCGCACAACATCAGGATTTTCACGAAGAAGTTTGAGATCAATCACAAAGTCAACCCTAGCGCATCCCACGCCACTCCCGCGCGCCCGTAGCCAGCCATGAGACACTCTTGCACAGCACCTGAAGCGTGTCGATGCCTGCCGAAACTTCCTCGAATGTGACCAGCAACTCTCCACTTTAGAATCTGGTAATAACCAGTAACGCGTAAGGTGAGAAGTATGACTGGCTCACCCGGCGCGATTGAACTCCCTGTCAAGGCACTCAATGACCCCTCGAAGCCCAAGCATGCCCAGCTTCGAGAGCTACTCGAAGAACTATGTACCACCAGGCTCGCCCCCGGGGACATGCTACCGGGCGAGCGGGTGCTCGAGGATACTTATAGCGTGTCCAGAATCACGGTGCGACGTGCGATCGGAGACCTCGTTGCTTCCGGAGTTCTCAAGCGCGCCCGTGGAAAAGGCACCTTCGTGGCACCCAGCCCGCTGGTCTCCCGACTGCATCTCGCATCCTTTTCCCAAGAGATGGAAGCCCAGCAGTTGCGCTCCTCCAGCAAGATTCTCTTATCCGCCCGCGCGGCGGCCCCGAGTGAGATCGCCGAGTTTTTCGGAGCCACAACCACCACTGCACAGACTCATCTTTGTCGTCTCCGCCTAGGCAACGGAGTGCCCTATGCAATCGACGATGCCTGGTACAACTCGGCCTACGTCCCAGATTTGCTCGAAAACGACGTATACAACTCCGTCTACGCCATCCTCGGCACCGAATACAACGTCCCTATTACCGATGCCATTCAGACCGCCACCGCCGTCAACGCCACCGCAGAGCAGGCGGAGCTTCTCGACGTCGAACCGGGTGCAGCACTGCTGAAGATTGTGCGACAGTCACAGTCCAATGGCCTTCCCGTAGAATGGTGCAGCTCGCTCTACCAAACTGACCGCTACACTCTGAAAACTCACGTTACGCGGGCTTAAATTGTGATTTTGTGAGCTTTCTTAGGCAGAATTGAACCCAATGACTAAGAAACCATCCTGGCGCAGTACCGCCGCCGTGCGCATCGCACTGGTGTCGGCCCTGGTTGCTGCCACTGGCATTGCTGGCTACGACTACCAGGTGGCCCAGCAGGCCGCTGGAGGAAACTCTGGGGCGTCGACAAGCGAAGCAAACCAGCCCAAGTCTGGCGCAACCGCAGCTCCTTTCACCACTGCAGATACCGGAAGCTGCCTAACCTGGGATGTCGGTCCTGACGGAAGCTTCATAAACTTTGGACAGACTGATTGTGCTGGTGAGCACCGCTACGAGGTGGCCTCCCGCGAAAACCTCGCCGCTTACCCAGCCTCCGAGTTTGGCCCCAAGGCCCCAGCCCCGGATCTGACTCGCCAGGCACAATTGCGCGAAGAGCTCTGTAAGGGGCCCACCATCGAATACCTCAGCGGGCAATTCGATGCGCTCGGCCGCTATTCCATCGCCCCGATTCTCCCCCCGGCTGATGCCTGGGATGCGGGAGACCGGACGATGCTGTGTGGCGTCCAGGTTGCTGGAGAAAACGGAGTGCCCAAGAAAACCACCGGTCGCGCGACCGAACAAGACCAGGCACGAGTCAACGAAACTGGCGCCTGTGTAGCAGTAGACGAAGCTGGCTCTACCCGCACCGTCGATTGCGGTCAGGAGCACTCCTTCGAAGTCACCGCTGAAGTCAATCTGAAAGACACTTTCCCAGACAAGACGCCAAGCACTGAGGAACAAGACAAGTACCTAGCCAAACGCTGCGTCACCGCGGCGCAAGACTACCTCGGCGGCGACGACGCCCTGTACAACTCGACCCTGCAGCCATTCTGGACCACCATCAACACCAACTCTTGGATCGGCGGTTCCCACACTGTGAACTGTGCCCTCTTCAAGCCCAACCAGGAAAAGACTTTCTCCGCGCTTGCAGGTAGCGCCAAGGGGCAATTCACCATCGACGGCGCCGCACCGCCACCACAGCCGACGCGCAACCCGCTGCGCACGCCAGCTCCAGCACCGTGATTTCGGTCAGCCAGGAACGCTTTGAGGAGCTCGTGGACATGGGGCTCGAGCTAGTCCCCCACGAGCTCCTCAATCGCCTGGAAAATGCCGTCATCTTGATCGAGGACTACCACCCCGAGGGGCCACACATTCTTGGCCTCTACGAAGGTGTTGCCCTGCCCGAGCGCACTGCAGAGTATTCCGGGTTCCTCCCCGACGCGATCACGATCTATCGGCAGGCCCTCCAGGACTACTGCCGCACCGAGGAAGAACTCGTCGAACAGGTGAAAACCACCGTCATCCATGAGATCGGGCACTACTTCGGGCTTGACGACGAAGAGTTGCACCGACTCGGTTGGGGCTAGAGCGACTAAAGCTGCACCGCAGCATCCGCCCAGCGCTCTACTCGCCATTGCCCGAACGGCTTGCCTTGTGGCTCGAGAACAACGAAGCGACAGTTGGGTAGGTAGGCACCGAATGCGAAGTCAGCATCAACACCACAGGCGTGAGTGGATACCACACGGATAGCGGCCCCGTGAGAGACGATGATGACATCCTCGTCCTCTCCGAGCGCTTCCGCAAAGGACTCCAGCACGGGCTGGTAGCGATTCAGCACGTCGCGATACGTTTCACCTTCCGGGAGGCAGGCATCGTTATCTCCCTCGAGCCAGCCGCGGAAAGCATCGGTGTAGATTGCGGCGGCCTCTTCACCTTGGGCTCCTTGGCAGCTGCCCGCAGAGATCTCGTGGATGCCCATGCGGACGTCGATAGGCAGGGTGCCCGGCGCGACACCTGCCGTCTTCTCGAGGGAGGCAGCAACACGCACCGCAGTTTGCTGCGCGCGGATCGCGATGGAGGACGCAACCGTGGTGATGCGACCGAAGTTTCCGCGCCCCACGCCGCAGTATTCTGCGAGTTCGAGACCAACGGTGCTGGCCTGTTCTTTGCCGAGCTCGGTGAGTTCGGCTCCCGGTGGGCGCGTGTCAAGGATGCGGTTCAGATTTGAGAAGGTCTGCCCGTGGCGCAGCAGGATCAAGCGTCCCATTTAGTGTTCTCCTGTTCGCAGTTGTTGGATGAAGATGTCGGCGGCGTGGATGCGGGCGAGCATGTCGTCGCTCCCAGTATTGCCCGGTTTATCTGTGCACGCAGGCCATGAGCCAAGGAAATGAATGTCTTCGACGCCGAGATAGAGTGCACGCAGGGCTTCGCCGACGGGGATGTCGTCGATATGCCCAGCGAGGTCAGCGTAGAAGCGGTAAGTGCCGAAGTCGGTGCGGGTGGGGCGCGATTCGATTCGCGAAAGATCCACCCCCCGAACAGCAAATTCGTTGAGTGCACGCACCAACGAGCCTGGCACGTTCGGCAGGGTAAAAGCTACCGAGGTGCGGTCATTGCCGGTACGTTTCGTGGGCAGGCCACGCTTCCCGACGAGCACAAATCGAGTGCGTGCCCCCTTCATATCGGCCACGCCGGTGGCAACCTCCTCGAGTCCATAGAGTTCGGCAGCGCGGGCGGGGGCAGCGGCATAATCGGCTTGTCCTTCGGACACCATCCGCGCAGCATCGGCGTTTGACGACGCCGGGACGAACCGCACCCCCGGCAGCTGCTCCGCCACCCAACCCTTAACCTGCTGCCATGCCACCGGGTGGGTTGCCAGAGTCACGGCACCCGAATCGCTGCGACGCATGATGGAGAACGCAACCTCCAGATCGGTCTCCCGATAAATCTGCGTATTGGCGTCCGAGGCGAGGGCATCGAAGGTTGGAGTCACTGGCCCGTCTACCGAATTCTCGATGGCAACCACCGCAAAATCGGCCGCGCCGCTCAAGGCGCTGATTGCCTCCGCAGGACTGCTGACCGGCAGCGCATCGACGTCACCAGAGAAGCAACCCTGGCGTTGGAAAGCGAGGAGGGCGGCTTCCGTAAAGGTGCCTTGTGGTCCGAGGTAGGCAACGACAGTGCTCATGCCTTACTACCCTAGTCTGGACATATGTCTCTTGAGTCCTATGTTGCGGAGCTCCGTGCTGGCCGGTTGGATCCGCGCGATGAGTTGGCGCGCTTCGAGTATGAGGTGGGCCAGGTTAACGCCGCCGAATCCGGATTCGCACACGTAGGTACAGCTCAGGGCTCCCTGTCAGGACGTCTTGCCGGACTGCTACTTCCGATCAAGGATCTCATGCCCGTCGCTGGCTTACCCACTGCTTATGGCTCAGTTCACCGGCGGGTTTTCGAAGCCTCGGATCCTTTCGCAGCGTCACTGCTACGCCAGGGCATCATCATCCCTGGCAAAACGCAGTCCAGTGAACTCGGCATGACAGCGTATACCGAGCCAGTGGGGATGCCTGCAGTAGACAACCCGCTGCTTCCTGGCCACACACCGGGGGGCTCTTCTGGTGGCGCGGCCGCAACCGTGGCGCGCGGCTTGGTGCAGGTTGCGCACGCCTCCGACGGGGGCGGTTCTATTCGTGTGCCTGCCGCCGCGTGCGGGGTGGTCGGCTTCAAGCCGCCTCACGATGCCACAGGCGGCAAACTCACCGCCCAAGGTTTCATCACACGCACTGTTACTGACCAGGCGTTTATGCACGAAGTGGAGCGGGTTTCCCGGCCACTGCGCATCGGTGTCTTGCTAAAGCCCTTGCATGGTTCGGGTACGGTTTCGCCTGCATGGCGTTCAGCGGCGCTCACTGCAGCTGTGGCGCTGAGCGATGCCGGCCACCGTGTGACTGAGGTTGCCCCAGCCTACGACGCTTCCTTCTTTCAGGCTTTCAAGCATCAGCTAGCGGGAATGTGCCGCACTATCGAAGGCGAGGCCAGCCCAATCGTTTCTTTTCTCCGCGACTTCGGCCAATCGCTGAGCGACGCGGAGCGTGCCTCCGCTACTGCCGCATGTACTTCCCTGCCCGCAGTTGTGCGTGCTGCTTGGCCGTTCGATGTGTTGCTCACCCCCACCCTGGCCTTCGATCCGCCCATCATCGGGCATTTCTCATCGCTCCCACCGGAAGAAGACTTTGAGGAGCAAACCCGCTGGACACCGTGGTGCACCCTGTTTAACATCACGGGCTGGGCGGGCATTTCGATTCCTTTCGGTGGCCGTTCGATCCACCTCGGCGCTATCCGCGCCAGCGTGCCAGAGTTACTAGGAATTGCTACGGAGCTCCATGGATCTTAAGCGTCTGAAATGGGAAATCGGCATCGTACTGACCGTTACCTTTGGCTTGAGCGGGATGAAGTCGATCCTGCGGCTCATTGATGCCCTCCTCAAGCCCGAAGCCCTCAACGAGCAACAAGTCACTCTCTATTCCCCGCAGTCTGCCTCACTCTGGCTGGATTATGGCCTGCAGTTGTGCTCTGCCACTGCGCTGATCAGCTGGGGTTTGCTCGCTCTCTATTTGCTCGCGGGTGATGGCATTAAGCTGCCCGCTTTTCGACGCCCCGATATCTGGCACGGCATGGCTCTCGCAGCCATCATCGGAGTTCCTGGCTTGGCCTTCTATTTTGGAGCCCTGCAGCTCGGGCTCACAAAAGAAGTGATTCCCTCCGATTTTCCTTCGCTGTGGGGCATTCCCGTGGTACTGATTTGGTCCTTTGCTAATGCCTTCGGCGAGGAGGTGGTAGTGGTCGGCTGGTTCATGACCCGCTTGAAAAGCTTTGGGCTGCCAGCCTGGGCGATTCTGGCCCTGTCCGCGGTATTGCGCGGCAGTTACCACCTCTACCAGGGCATATCCGGCGGGATCGGCAATATCATTATGGGAGTGGTGTACGGCTACTACTTCCAGCGCTTCGCTAAGGTCTGGCCACTAGTAATCGGCCACTTCCTCATCGATGCCATCGCTTTTGTTGGCTACACGTTCATCGGCCCGTTCTAGCGCATCAGATTCTCCCTCATCTAAAAACGGGACGGCCAACCCCCGATTCCAGCACGGTTTCCGGGAGTTACGACTACAACTGGCGGACCGTGAGTTTATTGCAGTCGCACCCAGTGGGCACGGCCGCTATGCGCCCGGGAACAGGATTTGCGCGCGGGCGGTACTCACAGGTTTCTAGCAGGTACCAGAGGTGCAGCTACAGCCGTCGACAGGCTTTGTACCGGATTGGGGCCGCGAGTTCGACACGACCTTCGCAATCACTCACGGGGGGGGGCATCCGCCAAACAGCAAACATGGCGCTGGGTTTCGAATTTGTTGACATTGATGACGTGTGGTTCAACCTCGAGCTGATGGATGCCGCGCACACCACATGGGAGAACAATCTGCTCGCAAACTGTGTTTCTACCCGAGTTGGAGTTGACGCAAGCCCCGACCGATTTTGGCGATATTAGTTCTTATGACCTGGTGCGCAACGATTTTAGCGGGCTTTCCGCTATGCGGATAGAGGCGAGTATCGCCGGAAAGCAAGTAGAGATCGCCACCCTTCTTGACAGTGTATCGTTTTTCGATACAATGAAAGTCGATACATCGAGAAACGATATGCCCGAAAGGGGCCACCAATGTCCAAGAACTACCGCCGCGACATCTACGCCGGATACTTTGGATTCAGCTTCATCCTTTTACTGACGGCCATTACCGTCGGCCGACTCCTCATAAATCAGGAATTCACCTCCCCTATCGGCCTGCTCATGCGCGAAGTCAACAGCATCCACGTGCCGATGAATTCCCTAAATAGCGGCCAAATCAGCATCATGCTCGTCTCGTTCATCGTCAAAGCGATCTGTGCTACCACCATCTGCGTCACCCTCCTGCTGGCAATACGCAACTTCCTCCACAATGACTTCTTCACCACCACAAACGTGAAGATGTTCAAAATCGCCAGCTGGAGCGCCCTTTTCTACATCGGCGGCCAGTTCTTTGAAGGCATGGCCAATAACTGGATCTCCACCACCGAGGGCATCAGCAACAATGCACTGCCCAATGGCGCGGATGACCCTGGCTTCATTCCGATGTACATCCTCATGATGGTGCTGTCCATGATGACGATCGCACTGTCCCGCGCCGTCAAGCTGCAGGAAGACCAGGAGGGTTTGATCTAGATGGAAGTGCGCTGCCACCTCGACCGCATCCTGGAAGAAAAGGACATGACGCTGGCGGACCTCGCCAAGCTTGTCGACGTCACCGCCGTCAACCTCTCAGTACTCAAAAACAACCGCGCCAAAGCCGTTCGGTTTTCCACCCTCCTCGGACTCTGCGAAGCGCTCGACTGCCAACCAGGAGATCTTTTCAGTGTTTCCTAAAATCATCCTCCCAGTCCTCGCTGTCCTCCTAATTGGAACTGCAGCAGCTGGCTATATCTACGGCCCAGCCACCACTGCACTTTTCCTCGGCAAGCCCGTCTACATCGTGAAGCCGTCTCCACAGAAGTACGCTAAAGACGCTTTGCGCATCATCGAAGGATTGGCCATTAATGGCTCCTCCGAACAATTCCAGCACGCCAAACAGGACGCCCTGCAGCAGGTCAAGCATGCGGAATCCTACGCCGACACTCATGAAGCGCTGCGCAGCGCCATTAAAGTCGCCGGCGGAAAACACTCCAACCTCGTCTCACCGGAAAACAATGTGCCGGGCACGGCGGAAAACTCCGAGCTGCCGGCCGTCGAAAAGCGCGGCGGCGTAGCACTGGCGAAACTGCCGAGCGTTGCCCAGGGCCCCATCGGGCAGCAATACGCCGACACGATCACGGACGGGTTGTTGCAGCACGCTAAGTGCGGCGCGATAGTGGATCTGCGTGGCAACGACGGCGGCGACATGGGGCCGATGCTCGCCGGACTGTCCCCGCTACTACCCGACGGCACCGCACTGGAGTTCGTCTCCCCGATGACCACCACCGCGGTTACCGTCAACGGAAACGCAGTCAAAGGCGGTGGCACAGCGCTCACCACCAGAGGCGGCAAGCTCGCAGTACCCGTCGCAGTGCTTGTCGACGGCGACACCGCATCCTCCGCAGAAGCAACAATGCTCGCCTTCCGGGGACTGAATAACTCGCGCAGCTTCGGTGCCCCCACCGCCGGATACGCCTCCGCGAATATGATGATTAACCTGCCCGATGGCGCCGGCCTGATGATCACCACAGCCAAAGACCGCGACCGCACCGGAGCCGAATATCACGAGGATTCCATCCAGCCAGATGAGACCGCAACAGATGCTGAAGCAGCCGCTTTCGCATGGCTCAATGCGCAAGGTTGCAGCTGAAGTAGCGGGCCTCACCTCGCAAGCAATCCCCCCAAACGATTACGCTATTGAGCATGACTACGGGTGATGATTTCGCACGCGACCGTAACGGCAACCCCATCCTGGACCGTTACGGTCGTCCCGTGCGTCGCCGACCCACGAGTGGTGCTACCGGAGGACAACAGGCCCGCACCCCGCAACGCCGACCGCGTCGCGACGCGAGTAGCAACAACCGCCCGGAGCCTGCGCAGCGCCCACGGCAATACATCCCCGAACGACGCGAGCAGCAACCTCGCCGGGAAGAATACCGCTACGAACGCGGCTACCAGCCACGCACCTCGCGGCCAGCGCGCCCGACACCACCACTACAGCCAGCGCGCCCCAAACGACGCCGTAACCCGATCAAAGGTTGTTTCAGCGGTATCGCGCTGCTACTCGTCGCAATTCTTGTGCTCACCATCGGCGCCTTTTTGTGGGCGGATACCAAACTCACTCGAGTGGAGGCACTGCCAAGCGAGCGACTCGCTAACACCGCGGGTACGAATTGGCTGCTCGTAGGCTCCGATTCCCGGCAAGGCCTCAGCGAAAAGGAAATCGCAGAGCTCAACACCGGTGGCGATATTGGTATTGGCCGTACCGACACCATCATGCTGCTCCATATTCCGCGCAGTGGTCAGCCCACACTCCTGTCAATCCCGCGCGACTCCTACGTCAACATTCCTGGCTACGGCGAGGACAAGGTGAACTCCGCATTCACCAACGGTGGCCCACAGCTGCTCACCCAGACAGTTGAACAAGCCACCGGCCTTCGGATCGATCATTATGCGGAAATCGGCTTCGGTGGCTTTTCCGGCATGGTGGACGCCGTTGGTGGCGTTGAGATTTGCGTTGACGAACCGATTAATGATGACGTCATCAGCCTCTATCTCGAGGCCGGCTGCCAAGAGATGGATGGGCCAACTGCCCTCAGCTATGTGCGCACTCGCGCCACCCCGATGGGCGACCTTGATCGCGTCGAACGGCAACGTAAGTTCTTTGCCGCGCTCATGGACAAAACAACCTCAGCAACTACCCTCGCCAACCCACTGCGAACCATCCCCCTCATCACCGAAACTGGTAGCGCTTTCATCGTTGGCGAGCAGGATCACGCCTGGCATCTCGCCCGGCTTGCACTTTCCATCAAGAGTGGCGTGAAAACGGAAACTGTCCCACTCGGAGGATTTGCAGATACCGCCGTCGGCTCCGTGGTGCTGTGGGACGATGCCGCAGCAGAAGCTATGTTCAGCGAGCTGCGTTAGCCGATCGGCGTCGCTACGCTGCAGTCAACTGCGCGTGGAATACCGGTGAGCTGCTCGAGCACCATGTCCGCCACCACCGGATCATAGGTGGCGGTGAGGTGATTGGTACGCCGACCTGGGCAATAATCCTGAATGAGTCGATTGTCCACGCCCGGTTCGTCCACATAGGAATTCGAGTACGGCAGCACAATCTGGTCATATTGAGTCGCGATGTTCAGGTAGCTGATCCCCGGTCGGGTAACCGGCTGCGAATACAGCTCGGTGATAAACTCGGAGCCGGCGAGCTGCTGCGCCAGCGCCAAACCGTTCAGCGCCACTCCAGCCTGGTCGTATTGTTCGCGCGCAGGCGGGTATCGCACCGCATGATCATGGAAGAGCCAGAAATTGGTGCCGTGGTGGCTCGGGACAATTCCCACGCTGCTGCGCACCTTGGCCGCGCCGCCCAGCTTAGTGATGTAGTAGGTTGGCAACGGCCCACCGCCCTGCGACCACCGCCCTGCGACCACCCCACGAGGTCCACCTGCGCTGCGCCTGTCGACGCCAACACCTTATCAACCACTAGGTCTAATACCTCAGCCGATTCCGCAATGTCCCCTGCGAAGCTGAATTGGGAATTAAACCCCAACGGGTTGGTGTTGAACGTATAAACGCATAATCCTTCCTGCTTCAAGCGCGGAGCGAAATACGCAAAGGAATCATAAGCACTGCCCGTGGTGCCTGGGATTAGCACTACCGGGTGCTGCCCCTGGGATGGGACGCAGCTGAAATCATTGCTGCCCTCGGGAGAAATCCCCGGCCGGACCAGCTCCAATGCTGCCGCGCCCGGCGCGCTAGACTGCACCGGGCCAGTGCCGTTGACCGGAATTCCATCATCCGTAAACGGAGTGGGGACTGCGTGCGCGGAGATGGGGGCTACTGCAACACAAATTGCTGTAATGCCTGCACAAATGAGGGAGGAGAGCGTCTTCACACATCAATCATAGGCTCCGAAACAAACCGCTTCACTAGAACTGGATGGCCGTTTCTCACGATGCCAGTGTCCTCAAATCCAACATGCAGATACAAGCGATGAGCGCGCTCATTGTCGGGTGCGACAGCCAAGGAAATGCCCGGCGCACCAAGCGTGCGAGCCAACTCGGTGGCAGCATCTAGCAAGGCAGTACCTATTCCCTGCCCCTTAAACCGCCCCTCTACAGCGATTGCCAGCTCTGGGATCCCCTCCGTCACATGGCCGTAACCGTGCTGATCATCTGTTCCCCACACAAGCCACACCCCACCGGCGGGGATGTTGCCGCGCCATGCGATGAAACCACCGTTGCTAGGCTCCCATTCCGCAACGTAGAAGGCGTAGTCCTCGTCGAAGTCGTCGGAAAGCGTGCCCTGCTCGTCGCCGAAAGTATCAGTGAGGAAATTCAATCGCGCAACATACGTACGATCTAGCTCAGAGGTAGCGCTCAAAGTCAGTTCGAGTTCGGAGTTCATGTGCTCTAGGCTAGCGTGCTTCTGCACCTTCGGCCGCTAGGAAAGCGCTTTGAAAATACAGCGTGATAGCCAGGGCAAAATAGGAACCCCCACCTAGCAAGTCCCGGAGCAGATTTACGAAGGAGAACTCTGCAATGCTCAACGATTGGTAGCACACCACGCGTACCGCCACCGCCACAGCAAAGGCGAGGAAGAGCAGCCAGAGCATGCGATGCCCGACTCTTCCCTGCCACAAGGTAAAAGCCAAACAGACAATGGCCACTGCCTTCAAAGCTAGGGCGAGCGGCCACGGGCTACCACTTTCCACATAGCCCGTCGGAAGTGGCTGTTGATAAAAGAGATAGCCGATGCGTAGCCCCATACCGATGATGTAACTTGCCATGCCCATCGTCATCACAATGGGCGCAAGCGGCCGCAAAAGAACGCCCAGCAGCACCCAGGTGAACGAACCCAAGGCGTAGACGATGATCATGGACGTCGAAGACGGCCGGAGCATAGCGAGAGTTATCGCGCGCCCCACCAGATAAAGACACAAGGCAACCGTGGCGATGCGCAGCAACCGCTGTTGGGAAATGGCCAGTCGAGGCATGCTCCCCACTACATACCCCCAGTGCTCGTTTAGCTCTGTCTAACTGCAACAAGTTCTAAATTTATACCACCGCTGGCCGCGATGCGTTCGATTGCAGGGAGTAAAGCAAATTGCGGAAGTGGAGGGATTTGAACCGTATCCACACCACCGTCAGTAGAAGCAAACATTTTCACCGCACGAAACTGGCGACGCTTTCCACAGAACGAGAATTTTAGCAAAACCTACCACTGTTATAGGAGCTCTAATGTGAGTCCCCTTGCAGCCATTAGCCTCTATGGCTAATCAAGCTTTTCAATATAAGCGGTAGAGCTATTACGTTAAGTGATCAAATCTCCAACTATTCCACAATTCGCCGAGCGCAACCAATGCCCTTCATCCATATCAAATACACCAGTAACCTGCATTTATGCGAAAGGCTAATGAAATTGGAGTTTTTAGCGATTATTGCCGATTAGGGAATTCACCCCTAGATGGGTATAGGGAAGCAATTGATGTTAGATTGTTGCCTAATATTTATCGAATCGAGTGCGAGAACTTTGGCTTCTGCAACTAGTAGCCCGCATCTCGAAATCATTCCAATTCAAAAATCAGGAGCAACCTTGACTCATCCTTACAATGGTCCCGAGAATCCCCAGGCCAACCAGCAACCTCAAGTCGTATACGTTCAGCAGAAGAAAAAGGGTGGCTGCCTCAAGTGGGGAGCGATCATCATCGGAGCACTACTTTTGCTCGGTTTGATCACCAATCTTGCTGGTGGAAACAAGGAAGACGGAAGTTCCACATCAACCGACCAGCAGTCTTCTCAAACTGCAGACAAGAAGCAAGCCGACAAGCCGCCCGTCAAATCGACTGAACCACTGAATGTAGGAGAGGCATTCACGACTAAGAAAAAGCTTGACATCACCGTAAACTCTTTCGCAGCCCAGTCCAGCCCATTTGGAACTCAGCTCTCATGCGCAAATGTTACGTACACAAACAATGGCGACGGCGAAGTCAGTTTCCAAGGATACTGGGACTGGAAGCAACAAAATCCAGCCGGAGTGATCACCAATCCTACCTTTAGTGGTGGAGAATCACTGCAGAGTGGAAAACTTGCCCCAGGCGGAACGGTTTCCGGAGATGTTTGCTTCGAAGGCACAGCCCCGGGGGAATACAAACTCAACTTTGAGCCGTCACTCAGCTTCTCAAATGAAAAGGCGTCTTGGAGAGGCAACCTCTAAACCTTCCCCAAAGCGCGTCGCCCTACCTACATAGGCGACGCGCTTATCGTTTGTTGGATACCTTTATCAAATATATGAATTAGCGATACATAGAGAACTTGTAGATATTTTTCAGTTTCCACTCCTTCAGAAGCGAATAAAATCGAAATCCGTTTCAATTCCCGCTACACGGTAATGCAAGAACCAAATTTAACATTTTAAATAACTTCCATTAACAGAAATAATGAAATCCATTGAATTTCGGAGAATATAAACCCATTCACAACACTCAATAGCTTGCTTTGAACCGAAAAAGCAACGCTCCCCTGCTACTTCTTAAGGAAACTCCAAAAACGACTCTTAAAAGAACCCGAGACGCAGAATAGGAACGATGTCTCGAGACTTCACAATTGAGGAAGTGGAGGTGTCTGGTTCCATGACATAGTTCCGCTATGTCCCGAGACATCCTTCCGTCTCCCAGGCCCCTGCACAACCACCTGTAGTCAAGGCGAACCCCGAAAAACAAAGAAGCCCCGAGACATCAAATAGGAACGATGTCTCGAGACTTCACATTGCGGAAGTGGAGGGATTTGAACCCCCGGATAGTTTCCCATCGCTGGTTTTCAAGACCAGTGCATTCGGCCGCTCTGCCACACTTCCAACGCAAAACCTTTCGACACGAGTGCCGAGGAAAAGCGTACCCAGAATGATAGCCGATACCCCGTCCAAAATCCCAAATCCTCGATACCCTGGTTAGTCATGAGCACCAGCACAGAAATGACGGCCATCCTCGCCCAAGACAAGACACCCACCCTCTGCACTGTCCCACGCCCTGAAATCGCTGATGGTGAGGTGCTGGTAAAGGTCAAAGCCGTGGGGGTAAACCGCGGGGACTTGCTGCAAGTTGCGGGCCACTACCCACCTCCTCCGGGGGTCAGCGAGGTCCTCGGCCTTGAATGCGCGGGCTTCATTGAAGATCCCGGGACCACGTCTCGTGCCAAAGGCGAGGAAGTTGCCTGCCTTCTTGCCGGAGGTGGCTATGCGGAATTCGTTGCTGTTCCAGAAGGGCAACTTTTCCCTGTTCCTGCTGGCTGGTCCATGACTGAGGCTGCCGCGATTGTTGAAGTCGCCGCCACCGTCCACTCGAATATGCAGCTTGCAGGCCTAAAGGCCGGGGATACCCTACTCATTCACGGCGGCGCGGGCGGAATTGGCACCTTTGCCATCCAGTACGCCAAAGCGCTGGGATGCACCGTGGCTGTCACTGCCGGTAGCGCGGAAAAGCTCGATGTTTGTCGGCAGCTGGGCGCGGACATCCTCATTAACTACCGGGAGGAGGACTTCGCCGAGGTCATGAAGAACAAATGCAACGTGATCCTGGACATCATCGGCGCAAAGTACCTCGACCAGAACGTCCGCGCCCTCGCGATGGACGGACACCTGATCATCATCGGCATGCAAGGCGGGGTGAAGGGGGAGCTTAATATCGGCCGGCTCCTCACGAAACGTGCCAGCATTTCTGCCACCGCACTGCGCGCCCGCGATCTCGCTGACAAGGCTCGGATCGTCGCCGACACTGTGCACACCGTCTGGCCAATGCTTGCCGACGGCCGGATCAACCACCACCTCAGCACCGAACTCCCCCTCGCCGAAGCCGCAAAGGCGCATCAGTTACTTAAGGAGGGTGCGGTCACGGGCAAAATTGTCCTTGTTGTGGCTTAGGATATTCGGGTGCGCTTTCTGAATCCGATTCTCTTGGTGCTGGGCTGGGCGGTGACCCGCCTGCTGTTGGTACGGCAATCCTTTGGTCGCCACCGCTGGATCTTTGGCGATGTCCACTACTACTTCTCCGAAATTCTTAAGGAGCGTAGTGGCCAGGTCGCGCTGAAGGAGTACCCGGAGGCTAACCTGTGGTTGATTCGCTTGATCGATCACTTTGCCCCGGATTCCCAAACCAGCATTGAGTACAGCTATGTCGGGTTCATCTTGGTGCTGGATTTCCTCTTCTTCGTCCTGCTGCTTCGGAGGGGCCACCGCCTGGCGAGTTGGTTCTGGGTCGCCTTTGGTCTGGTGGTCGGTCCGATTTATCTCACTCGATTGGATCTGATTCCTGGGCTTTTGGTGGGGGTTTTCGCCTACCTCTTGGCGCGCCACCAAAAACTGGCGGCGGCGTTCTTGGGCGCTGCAACGATGATGAAGCTGTGGCCTGGGGTTTTAGCAGCAGTGTTGGTCGGCCATTTCAAGAGCCTTCAGTCTTGGCTGCGCATCGCGGCGTTTGGCGGAACAATGGTGGCGATGGCCCTGATAACTACTCTGACGTTGGGCTTCGACCGCCTACTGTCGCCGCTCAGTTACCAGGGGGAACGCGGACTTCAGATTGAGTCTGTTGCAGCTACACCTTTCATGGTTTTAGCGTCGACAGGCGGCGGTGGCTACCGCATCTCCTATGCGCCGTCGAAAAGCTTTGAGGTTGTGGGCCCTGGTGTTGCCACTGCCACGCAGGTTGCCTCCCTGGCGCTCTACGCGGTGGTGTTGTTTGCCGCGTTTATCCTGCTGCGCCGGCTGACTAGCCTGACGTGGCGTGCCTCGGAGTCGGTTGCGCTCGCGGTGGTGCTGACGGTGGCCATGTTGGTAACCAACAAAGTGTTTTCTCCGCAGTATATTGTGTGGCTCGCACCTATCTTCGCCGTCGCACTCTGCTTCAGCAAGTCCCCGAAGCTGCGGCAAGGCGCGGTGCTCGTGTTAGTGATTACGTGGCTCACGCAGCTGATCTACCCTGCGAATTACACGACGCTGATGACGAATGACCCCGACTTTCTGCCGACGCTGCTCCTCACGCTTCGCAACGCGGCGATGATACTGCTGATGGTGCTGAGCCTGCAATGGTGGCGTTGGGAAACTCGGCAGCCCTTAGCTGCCGTCCATAACCCGCCGGAGGCAGCACTACATGGTCGGCACCGCGAAGCAATTCAGCACTAGGCCAACGAGGCCAGCACCCGAGTGAGCTGATCAATGTCAGCCATGGTGTTATACGGGCCAAGTCCGACGGTGATTGCTCCGCCTTCTTCGAAGGTCCCCATCGCTTCCAAAAGCGGGTTACGCGGGCTAAGAGAGGTGACCAGGCCATTGGTGAGCAAGCGGCGTTGAACAGTCGCCGCCGGCACCCCAGGAACCATAAACGTCACCCGCGGCACACGATCCAGGTCAATGGCACCATGTCCCGCAGCTTCACCGCTGATGCCCAGCAGGTGAACGCTCGGCAAGCTGTTGAGCGAGTGCAGCAAATGCGCTGTGAGACGTCGCGAGTAAGCATCAATGTCTGACATCGCCCGCCGCAGACGCGTGCCACGAGTGCCACCCGGCGCAGCAAAATGCGCATAAAGATCAACGATTGCGGTCACGCCGCCGGCTAAGCCCACAGAATGCCCGCCGAGCTCTAGCTTCGCCGCTTTATCGACGCCCGCAGCCGGGTTAACAGATGCCAGCAGAGGGAACATCGAGGTATCCCGGAACACCAATGCGGCCATCTGCGGCCCGCCCATCGGCGCGAATTCTACGACCGCAATATCCGCGCCCCACTCGTCGATAGAGATGGCGCGATAGGGCGCTACCGCGGAGGCATCAACCAAAATCCAGGCGCGGGATTTAGACCTCACGATGTCAGAGATTGCAGCAACATCAGTGACCATTCCGGTCAGTGGGTGCGCGGCGGGCACGACAACGAAACGCGTCGAACCATTAACCACTTCTTCATATTGCCAAGCCGGAAGCTCCCCGGTACCGAGATCCGGTTCCGCCCAGACGACCTTCGAATCAGTGCGCAGGAATGGGCGGGTAACAGCGTCATCATCTACCTTGTTCAGCAAAACCTGCGTAGACCTGCGCAGCCGAGGAGCCAACGCCTCCGCCAGACTACGTAATAGCACTGCCTTGTTCGGGCCGAGTACTACGCGATCAGGGGCGGCACCGGTGAGATCTGCTACTGCAGCACGCGCGGCATCAAGAAAGCAGTCTCCAACGTTGGCACCAATTTCAGCGGCGCGTGAATGGGTACCAGACAGCGGGCTACGTTCATCCATGAGGACCGCAGAGCGGAAAGCTGTGGTGACAGCCGAGGAGACACGCTCCGGGATCTGGGCACCCTCATGTGCGTTGAGGTAGGTCCAGCCGTCGCTAAGCGAGGTGTAGTGGCCTCTCGCATAGGCGACATCGAACATACGAAACTCCTGGACTTGAAAAATCTAGTTAACTGGCACCCGCTTACCCCGCTAAGCATACCGTGACGGCTAGGCTCTTAGGAGTGTCACATAAAGCAGCAGATCTCGAGCGGATGACCCGCGTTGACCAGTCCGATGCCCCTGCATCTAGGTCGATGACCTTTTCCGCAGCCTGGGCCGACCTTGTTCGCGGATTCAAGCAACACGAGCTATGGTTGCAGCTCGGTTGGCAGGATATCAAGCAGCGCTACCGTCGCTCGGTATTAGGTCCGTTATGGATAACCATTGCCACTGGTGTGATGGCGCTTGCTCTCGGCTTGCTCTACTCCTTATTGTTCCGGATTCCACTCGCGGAATTCCTGCCACACGTCACCGTTGGCCTCATCATGTGGGGCTTCATCTCCGGCGCCATCAAAGAAGGCTCGGACATCTTCATTGATAACGAGGGGCTGATTAAACAACTGCCCTCGGCACTGTCCGTGCACGTCTACCGTCTTGTCTGGCGTCAGACGCTGTTCCTAGCGCACAACCTAGTGATCTGGGTGGTGCTCATGCTCGTCTTCCCGCGTCACTTGGGTTGGGATATTTTGCTGGCCATCCCAGCTCTGGTTTTGCTGATCATCAACGGTGTATGGGTGGCCATGTTCTTTGGCATTGTGGCAACCCGCTACCGCGATGTCGCCCCATTGTTGGAGGCACTGGTGCAATTGCTGTTTTACGTCACCCCCATCGTGTGGACTACCCACACCTTAAAAACCGCGGGCCCGGAGATGGCGACCCGCGCGCGGATCGTGGAGCTCAATCCGCTGTACCACTACATGGAAGTCATCCGCGCACCGCTTATCGGCGCCCCGCTACCGATGTACCACTGGTACGTTGTGCTCGGCTGCACTGCTGGTGGCCTTATCCTCGCGATGCTGGCAATGAAACAGTGGCGCTACCGCGTGAGCTACTGGGTTTAGGAGTTTAGACATGGTTTCCATCGATACTTACAACGCTTGCGTGGATTTCCCCATCTTCGACGCCAAGTCCCGCTCTATGAAGAAAGCCTTCCTTGGTGCCGCTGGCGGTGCCATCGGCCGCAATTCCAATAACACAGTGGTCGTCGAAGCTCTCAAAGATATCAACCTCCACCTGCGCGAAGGCGACCGCGTCGGCCTCGTCGGGCATAACGGCGCTGGCAAATCGACGCTGCTGCGTCTGCTCTCCGGCATCTACGAACCCACCCGTGGTTCTGCCCACATTCGTGGCCGCGTCGCGCCGGTCTTTGACCTTGGCGTGGGCATGGACCCTGAGATCTCCGGCTACGAAAACATCATCATCCGCGGGCTCTTCCTTGGCCAGACACGCAAGCAGATGAAGGACAAAATGGAGGAGATCGCTGACTTCTCCGAGCTCGGCGAATACCTAGCTATGCCACTACGCACCTACTCCACCGGCATGCGTATCCGGCTAGCCCTTGGCGTGGTCACTTCGATCGAGCCTGAGATTTTGCTTCTCGACGAAGGCATCGGCGCCGTCGACGCCGCGTTCATGGCCAAGGCTCGGATACGCCTGCAAGAGCTGGTCAAACGCTCTGGCATCCTGGTCTTTGCCTCACACTCCAATGACTTCCTGGCACAGCTCTGCGATACCGCACTCTGGGTTGACCACGGCACCATCCGCCAATCCGGCACCGTTCCCGATGTCGTGGAAGCATATGAAGGAAAGGGTGCCGCCGACCATGTGCGTCGCCTGCTGACCCGCATGGAAGAGGAGAAGTAATGCGCCTGTCCCGCACTGACCGCGTTGCCGCGGTGATCGTCACCCACAAGCGCGTCGATATGCTCCGCGCCTCACTAGAGGTCGTGGCAGCCCAAACCCGCACGGTGGAATGGATCATCGTGGTGGACAATGGCTGCGAAGACAGCGTGAAGTCCCTGGTTACTCAGGTCTGCGGCGCACGCGGCGTGTATCTTCCCTCTCAGACGAACCTCGGTGGCGCCGGCGGCTTCGCCTACGGTTTCCTCACCGCACTGGCCCTCGGGGCAGATGCGATTTGGTGCGCGGATGACGACGGCCGTCCCGAAGACTCACACGTGCTCGGTGCGCTCTATGACTGCGCGCTCGAAAACGGTTTGGCTGAGGTGTCCCCTGTGGTCGTCGACAAGGCTGAACCAGAAACGCTCGCCTTCCCACTGCGCCGCGGCCTCACCTGGCGTCGCAAACGCTCCGAACTTGGCGATGGCTTCCTGCCGGGCATCGCTTCCTTATTCAACGGCGCGCTCATCTCGGCGAAAGCAATGGAGCAGATCGGCGTGCCCGATTACCGACTCTTCATCCGCGGCGACGAAGTGGAATACCACCGCCGACTCGTCCGTTCCGGGCTTCCTTTCGGCACCTGCCTGAGCACCGCATACTTACACCCGAACGGCTCTGACGAGTTCAAGCCGATCCTGGGTGGCCGGATGCATACTCAGTACCCGTCCTCGGATTCCAAGCGCTTCTTCACCTACCGCAACCGCGGCTACCTGATGAACCAGCCTGGCATGCGCAAACTTCTCCCCCAGGAATACGCGCGCTTCGCTTGGTTCTTCCTCGTACAGGAAAAGGATCCTGCCGGCTTCCGCGAGTGGCTCAAGCTGCACAAGATGGGACGCGAGGAGAAATTCAAGCGACCTTAGGAAGCGAGCTTGTGACTTGCTGAATTTGTCACTTCCTCTGGTAGTTTTCCGGCGGCGAATTCCTACCAGGGGAAGTGACAAATTCGGCGAGCTACTTAAAAATGAGCATCCGCTGTGCGAAGAAGTTGATCACGGTAGCGATGCCTTGCGCAAAGACAAAAGCACCAACAGAGGCAACAAGCACAGGCGCGTGCGGCTCTAGGAGATGGAAACCCCAGGCATAAAGCGTCATGTTGAGCCATCCGGTAACGGTATAGAGAATCGCTACGTAGAACAACCGCTTCCAGGAGTGATCGGCCTGGAAAGTCCAGCGACGGTTGATCACATAGGCCGTGATAGTTCCGAAGATGAACCCTACGAGTCGCGCCCGAGATGCCGCGAAACCAAACAGAAATTGAGTGAGCGCCGTGAAGCCCCAGTCAACGACCGCTGAAATAATGCCGGAAATAATGAATCGATAGCTCTGGGTTTTCATATCCACGAGGAAGTAGCCTACCCTGCGAGCAGGTTTCGATAAATCTCCAAGCGGTCAACGGGCGATTTGGCGTGTCTCCCATAAGCCCCGAGCCGTGCCAATCCGGTCAGAGATGAAGCGCACAGGGCGCGGATGGTCGGTGCCTGCAGTGGGCTGCCGTCATCGTCAACCCACCCCAGGGTCGCCATTGTGCCCTCTAGTAGCTGATCAGACATTTCAGGGCCGCTGAAGCACGAGAGCACCAGCACCATCACCCAGTAGGCATCACGGGCTGCCGGGTCAGACTCCACCGGGAATTCCGCCAGCGGGGACAGCGCCTGGCGCAGATCGAGGGCTTGGAGCAGTGGCACGAAGTCATACAGACCCCCGCGTTCTATGAGTTCACGCACTTCTGGGTTGGTGAGTGATAGCACAGCAGAGACGGTTTCCCGCCCGGTGAGTTCGGTGTTTACCGTGGCGAGGTTGAAGTCGTCGGAAAGCGAACCATCGCCGCCGATACACAGGGCGCGCGGGGTGCCCTCATCGCGTGGGTAGGCATCGACGACCCGGATATCAACCTGCCACAGCCCCCACTCATAAGTGAATTCAGCGGGGATGCGCGAGCTGCCCTCAAGCCCGGGGAAGGACGAGGGGCCATCACTGGGGTCGAAACCGAAAATGATGTCAAGTACCCGCCGGAGCTCATCAAGGCACATGGTGTCATTGACTCCGAGGTGCCGGTACACATCAGTCCCCCGAACCCCAGCCCAGAGAATCAAGGAGCGCATGCGCCCCAGCCTAGTTAAGGATCCTAGGAGGCGCGGAGAACAGCGCGGAGGAATTCGCGGCGTGGTTTGGAAAGAGGGCCACCCAATACCAGGTCATCGCCCACTATGATCCCGAGACTGCGCAACACGTCCATCGTTTGAAGAGTCAGCGAATCCACCTCGGCCAGGGTCGTACGCTGCCCGGTCCATGCCATTCCCTCCAGAATGAAGGTCGTAGCGGCACCAAAGGGCATGGAGGAGATCAGCGCGATCAGGCGGAGCCAAGCTGCATCGTTGCCGCGGGTATCGCGTTCCAACGGCAGGCGGTGCGCGATGTGCCGCCACTTGTCCAGATCTGTAGTCAGCCCTAGTCGCGCGTCGTCGAGGTCAAGAAGCGCTACCAACCGGGCGTCGGCAAGCAACGGTGCGATCATCTTCGCGGCCTCGCCTTCAGCCACGTCCGCCGGGGCGTCGATGTCCAAAAACGCCACCAGCTGTGCTGTTTCCCACATTCCCGTGCGGAAAATTAAGTCTCGCAGACTCGGTTTGACGTGCGCCATCTTCGCGAACACCCAGCGCTCCGCATCCAACTCCCGGTTGACATCGCCAAGGTCGAAAGCGAGGTTCCCTAGTGTTCCTTCACCATCAATGCACAAGGTCTCCAGACGGGGCGTGCGCTGAATCTCTGAGACCAAGTTGATGTCAATGCTGAGAGGCTCGGCAAAATGGGAAACAAAACGCAGGTCAGCAACCTTAAGCAACTCGCCAAGCGTTACTGTTTCGGAAGGTGTGCCGGCGGCGTCGAAACGCACGAGAGTCGGCGCCGGCATGACTACCGCCGCGTTTTCCTCATTGCCCGCGGCCGCTGAATCCAATTGCAAAAAGGCATGCTCAGCTGGCTCTACAATGTCGAAGGCAACTTGCAGGATACGTGCGAAACGCTCCATACCAATGTCAGCCGGTACCCGGAGCCTGCGCCACACTTGCCCACTGGTCGCCTGCACTAGCAGCGCCTGGCCGTCGAGCACAGGCTCACGACGCAGCGGGCGCTGCAACTCAGGATCAGTCAGTGGTACGAAGCTCACGCTTCGAATGCTAAAGCCTAAGCGTTACTTTGGCAGTACGAGTACGTTACTGCTCCCACCGCCAGCCCTTCTGCAACGCGGGCGAAAGGACTCTTAAGCAGGCGCTTTTCTACGCGGGCAAAGCCAATCACAGTCAAAACTGCTCCGCCAATAACTCCCCAAGTTTTTAGCAGCGAACCCGGATCCCCCGCAGGTACGTCAGATTCCGGGCCGGCTTGATCGCCGATATCCCCGATCCGGTGCCGCACGCGGTCCACAATCACTGCGGGATCATTATTCGGATCATCGTCAGTGGAATTGAGATATGCCACAGTGCCAATCCCCGCGCCCAAAGCAAGCAAGCGGTTGACGGGCTTGCGCAACGCAGCAGACAGGCCAACAGATACTGCAAGAATGAAATCGTCCATGGCTACTAGTATGGACTCATGTTTGGATTTATGAAGAAAAAAGCCGCAACCGATCATACGGCTGCGGCTTTGACCAACACCCCGCTCAGCAATGAGCTCACGATGATGCTGGCTCAGGAGCTCCCGCTCCTGGACTCTAAAGACCGCGTACGAGTGTACGAGATCCTAGAGTCTTACGAGGGTCCTACGATCACCCGGCAAGAAGACTTGCCACAGGAGATCAAAGGCATGCTCGACCTCGATTAACTACTAGGAAGAGATAGCAGAAGAGGTGTTGTCGAACAGGGTGGTTGCAACGTTAAAAACGCCCTGCAGGCCACCGGTGAACAGGTTCAGCAGACCCTGAACTGCGCCAACAATGCCGTCGAAAAGTGCGTTGAAATCCATAATGATTCCTTTCTCGTTGATCGATTGGAGTTCCTAGTGTTGCAGCGAAACAAGCTAAGAACAAACCTTTTTGAAAGGTAGCATTTAATAACCTCGGCCATAAGTCCAGTTCAACTCGACAACCTAAAAATGTGACAGACCCCCCATTTGTGGGGTGCAGCGACCGCCATGAAAGACGAGTAGCCTTGTTGGCGTGACTAAACAACAAGTACTGACAGGTTGGGGCCGAACTGCCCCAACAACTGCGCAGGTATTGTCCACTCCTGATGTGGAGTCGATTGTTCGCGCAGTGAAAGAAGCTGCTGAAAAGAACGACCGTGGCGTGATTGCACGTGGCATGGGCCGCTCCTATGGCGACCCAGCACAAAACGCCGGTGGCCTGGTTATCGATATGCAGCCGCTTAACCAGATCCACTCCATCGACACGGAGACCGCGATTGTCGACGTCGATGGTGGCGTCACCCTCGACCAGCTGATGAAAGCCGCCTTGCCATACGGCCTCTGGGTTCCGGTCCTGCCAGGTACCCGCCAGGTGACCATCGGCGGCGCAATCGGCCCCGACATCCACGGCAAGAACCACCACTCTGCTGGTTCCTTCGGCGACCACGTCGTCTCCATGGAACTGCTCGTGGCTGATGGACGCATCCTGCACATCGAACCAAACGGCACCCCAGAAGACCCACAGGGCGACCTGTTCTGGGCCACCATTGGCGGCATGGGCCTCACCGGCATCATCATGCGCGCCCGCATCAAGATGACCCGCACCGAAACCGCCTACTTCATTGCAGACGGTGACCTCACCCAAAACCTAGATGAAACCATCGAGTTCCACTCCGATGGCTCCGAAACCAACTACACCTATTCTTCTGCTTGGTTCGACGCGATCTCCCCAGAGCCAAAGCTCGGTCGCGCGGCCATTTCCCGTGGTTCGCTGGCCACCCTGGCCCAGCTGGAAGAGCTCAATCCGAAGCTCGCCAAAGATCCACTGAAGTTCAATGCACCACAGCTGGTCACCGTGCCAGACATCTTCCCTAGCTTCACCATGAACAAGCTATCCATGATGGCAATCGGCGAACTGTGGTGGCTCAAGTCTGGCACCTACAAGAATCAGGTCCAGAATCTGACGCAGTTCTACCAGCCGCTCGACCTGATCGGCGAGTGGAACCGTGGCTACGGCAAGAAGGGTTTCTTGCAGTACCAGTTCGTAGTCCCACGCGAAGCCGTGGAACCATTCAAGGACATCGTTAAGGACATCCAAAAGTCCGGCCACTACTCTGCGCTGAACGTGTTCAAGCTGTTTGGTGAAGGCAACAAGGCACCACTGTCCTACCCAATGCCAGGCTGGAACGTCTGCGTGGACTTCCCAATCAAGGCTGGCCTCGGCCAGTTCCTCGATGATCTGGACAAGCGCGTCATGGAATTCGGCGGCCGTCTCTACCTAGCCAAGGAATCCCGTACCTCCGCAGAGAATTTCCACCAGATGTACCCAGGCATGGCGGACTGGCTCAAGATCCGCAACGAGATCGACCCGACCGGCGTCTTTGCATCCGACATGTCCCGCCGCCTTGAATTGGGAGGAAAGTAAATGCTGAACGCAGTAGGAAAACCACAGCACATCGTGCTGCTCGGCGGTAACTCCGACATCGGACTCGCCATCATTGAGGAGTACCTGCAGAAGGGTGCTGCCAAGGTCACGCTGTGCAACCGCACGCGCCCTGAAGCGGCTATCGAGGCCGTCGAAAAGCTCGGCGGCACTGCCGAGTTCATCGAGTTCGACGCCACCGACTTCGCCTCCCACGAGGACGTCTTCGCGCAGATCGACGGCGATATTGACGTCGCCATCGTCGCCTTCGGCATCCTCGGAGACAATGAAGAGCAGTGGCAGAACCAGGCCAAGGCCGTGGAAGCCGCCCAGATCAACTACACCGGCGCCGTATCCGTTGGCGTGTTGCTGGCTAACCGCATGAAGGCACAACACCACGGCACCATTGTGGCCCTGAGCTCCGTTGCCGGCATCAAGGTACGCCGCTCCAACTTCGTATACGGCTCCACTAAGGCTGGTTTCGACAGCTTCTACACCGAGCTCGGCGAGGCCCTGCGCGAATACGGCGTAAATGTGCTTGTTGTTCGCCCGGGACAGGTGCGCACTAAGATGAGCGCAGATGTTAAGGAAGCCCCACTTACCGTTGACCGCGAAGCCGTGGCCACCGCGGTGGTGGATGCTGTACAAAACCGCAAGCAGGTACTGTGGGTTCACCCTGCATTCCAAGCTGTCATGATGGTGCTGCAGCATATTCCGAAACCAATTTTCCGTAAGTTGCCGCTGTAAAGAGAGAACATGAACGTCGTCGAGAATTACAAAGCAGACACCTTAAGTTTCCGCTCCACAATCCTCGCGATGTTCGCCGCTACAGTTGGCGGCGCAGTATTCACGCTGGCATGTTGGTTTGTCCTCAAGTCAACCAACCTGCCAGCGTTTGGCGGTTCTTATGTCTCCCGCGCCATCGCCACAGCCTGCTCTAGCGCAATCATCATCGGCGTGAGCCTGCTATTGCTGTGGTGGTTGCGGGATCAACACCGCGATTCCGTGCGCCCCAAGTGGCGCACCATCCTTACTTATCTGGCGGCTTACCTTGCCCCAGCCGGACTTGTGGTCTCCAACTTGGCTATTCCACTGTCAGCAACACGCCTCTATTTGGATGGCGTCACTGTGGACCAGGGATTCCGCACCCAGTTCCTCACCCGCATGACGGCTGAATTCGGCCTACAGGATATGAACTACATCGGGTTACCGTCGTTTTACCCTGGTGCCTGGTTTTGGTTCGGCGGCAGGTTTGCCAATCTCCTCGGCCTGCCCGGATGGGAGGCCTACCAGCCCTGGGCTTTAGTCTCCATTGCCGCGATGACCTCGGCATTGGTGCCACTGTGGCAACGCTTGAGCGGCAGTCTTCCAGTCGCCGTGGGCATCGCCCTAGTCAACACCACCATCTTTTTGGTGATGAGCCCGGAGGAGCCCTATGCAGGCATCGTGGCACTGGGTATCCCGGTAGCCGCGGTGTTGATGTCTCGCACCCTACACGGCAGCTGGGCCGCCGCCGCTGGCCTGGCAATCTACCTTGGACTTTCTGCCGCGACGTACACCATCTTCACTGCAGCAGTGGCACTCAGCGTAGTAGTGATCACTCTTGTGTACGCGATCCTGGTCGAGCGTTCTTGGCAGCCCATTATCAAGTTGACCTTGGTGGGAGTCACTTCGATGGCCATCGCTGCGATCGTATGGGCGCCGTACCTGATCAAGCTACTCAGTGGCGCACCGCGCAGCGATAGCAGCGCTACGCACTATCTGCCCCTGGAGGGCACGGAGGTGCCGTTACCGATGCTCTCCCCGACTCTGATTGGCCTTCTGTGCGTCATTGGCATTGTGTTCTTGGTATTCCGCTTTAACGATTTTGATGTGCGCGCCATGGCAGTGACCCTGATCGTTATCTACGGTTGGCTTATCGGATCTATGGTGTACACCTTGGCTGGCAACACTCTGCTCGGCTTCCGCCTGGACATCCTGGTCTCGCTACTCTTGGGCACCGCAGGTGTTTTGGGCATCTCGGACTTCCGACTCAACGGCGTCCGCAAGTTCTACCCCGCTCGTACGGATGTAGCTTTTTCCACCAAAGTCTCGGCCGTGATGGTGATCCTCTTGATGATCGGTGGCGTAGCTTATGCTCAGTTGATCCCCAACCGCACGGCTGTGGCCATCGATCTGGCCTACACCGATACCGATGGCTACGGTGAGCGCGCAGACAAATTCCCGGCTGATTCGGCAAAGTACTTCCCGGAGATCGATGCCTACCTCCGCGAGTCCGGCCATGAGCCCACCAACACCGTGGTGCTTACCGACGTCAAGGACTTCCTCTCCTTCCATCCCTATTACGGCTACCAGGCATCTACCAGCCATTATGCCAACCCGCTGGGCGAATTTGAGGCACGCAACGACCTCATCGAAAGCTGGGCGGTGCGCTCCCACGAGGATTTGAAGGATCCGGCGGCGTTTTCCGCCGAGATAGCCCGCTCTCCTTGGCGCGCCCCAGATGTCTTCATCCTTCATGGCGATAGCACCGATCCGAAAAGCCCGTGGAAGTACGATCTAGCTGAGGATATCTACCCGAATAATCCAAACGTTCGTTCCCGTGGTGTCTATTTCAACCCAGCAGCTTTCCAGGATTGGGACATCAAGCAGGTAGGTCCATTTGTGGTAGTTGTTAAGCCAGTGACGTAGAGTAATGATTTGTGTCAAAAGCAGCCAAACTCGCCCCGAACTGGTTAAAGACCACCGCGATCGTCTCAGGACTGGCAGGATTACTCCTTTTCATCCTGACGCCGTTCCTGCCGGTGAATCAAACACAATCGTCGTTTGATTGGCCCCAGAACGGCCTGAACAGCGTCAACGCGCCGCTGTTGTCCTATGCACCGCAGTCTATTGACCTCTCTGTACCCGCTTCTGCCCTGGAAGAGATGCCGGAAGACGAGTGGATGGTTTTGGGAACTCTCCCTGCCGATTCCAAGGATGCTACCGCCCGTGGCATGTTCGTCCGCTGGACCGACCAGGGCCTCGACGTGGTGGTGCGTGACCGAGTTCCACTCTCGATCCCCAAAAGGGACATCCCGAAGGACGGCACTCTGACGGTCTCCGCCACAGCGGAAGAGACCAAGGTGACTTTTGGTTCCAAGTCAGAAGTGCTCGATGGTGACTACCGCCCGCAGCTCACCGGCATTTATACCGATTTGCCGCGTGATGGCAGCATCAGTGGGCTCAACGCTCACGTTGAGATCAATTCTCGCTTCACTTCCAGCCCAAGCCTGATCAAGTACGTGACCATGTGGCTCGGACTTGCGCTGACCGTGGTGGCGTTGTGGTGTCTACACCAGATGGACAAGCTGGACGGCCGCAGATCTCGCGGATTCTTCCCACCGGATTGGTGGAAGCTGAAGGGCCTCGATGTCCTCGTCGCCTTCGTTTTGGTTTTGTGGCATTTCATCGGCGCCAATACTGCAGACGATGGTTATCTGCTCACCATGGCCCGCATCTCACACGATGCCGGCTATATGGCGAACTACTACCGCTGGTTCGGTGTCCCAGAGTCACCGTTCGGCGCGCCATACTATGACCTGCTAGCCCTGATGTCTTATGTGTCCACCAGCTCTATTTGGATGCGTCTACCTGGTCTCATCGCCGGCTGGATGGTGTGGCTCCTCATCACTCGCGAGGTGCTGCCACGGCTGGGCACCAAGATCGGTGATCGTCGCGTAGCGCACTGGACTGCAGCGATCAGCTTCCTGAGCTTCTGGATCGTCTACAACAACGGCACGCGCCCAGAGCCTGTCATCGCACTCGGCGCTCTGCTCACCTGGGTCTGCATGGAGCGTGCCATCGCTACCTCCCGATTGCTGCCTGCCGCATTCGCCGTCATCCTGGCGACGCTTTCTCTTGGCGCGGGCCCAACGGGCCTGATGGCCGTCGCGGCCCTGCTTGCCGGGTTGTCTAGCCTCATTCGCATCATTTATCGACGCCTGCCACTGCTGGGAGCACCACACGGTGGCAAGGGCACCTGGCGGGCTGCGATGGCGATGATTGCGCCATTCCTGGCTTCGGGAACTGCGATCCTACTCGCGGTTTTTGGCGATCAAACGCTGCCCGTGGTCATGGAAGCAATTCGCGTCCGTGCTGATAAGGGTCCTGCACTGGCCTGGTACATGGAGTGGGTTCGTTATGAATCCCTCATGGGCCAGACTGTGGATGGTTCCTTCACCCGTCGCTTCGCCGTCATCATGGTGTTCGTGTCGGTGGCGCTGGTGTTGGCATCCATGCTGCGCAACGGTCGTGTACCGGGCTCCGCCTCAGGGCCGTCGCTACGCTTGCTCCTGACCTTCCTGGGCACCTTGTTCTTCATGATGTTCACCCCAACCAAGTGGACCCACCACTTCGGTGTGTGGGCCGGCATCGGTGCCGCAATGGCAGGCCTAGCGGCGGTGGCACTATCGCATATGGCACTGAAGTCTTCACGTTCCCGCACCCTGCTCTTTGGTGGAATCCTCTTCGTGCTGGCGTTCTGTCTCTCCGGCCCGAATGGCTGGTGGTACATCTCCAGCTTCGGCATTCCGTGGTACGACAAGACGGTGCAGTTCAAGGGCATCGAAGCCTCGAGCGTGGTGCTCGCTATTTCCCTCCTCGTGCTGTTGATCGGCGTAATTCAGTCCTTCATCTCCGATGTTCGCACCGCGCAGGCGGAGGTAGCAGGAGAACTGGAAGAGCTGAGGCACGAACGACGCCAACGCCTGCAGCGTTTCCAAGGCTTGGCGGCATCCCCGATCGCTGTGGTGTCCGCACTCGTGATGGTGTTTACCGTCCTCAGCCTCAGCAAGGGCTTCATCTCCCAGTACCCCGCGTACTCCGTCGGGCTCGGCAATGTGCGCTCGGCTACCGGCAACTACTGTGCCTTGGCTAACGACGCCCTGTTGGAGACCAATTCCAATGAGTCCTTCCTCAAGCCTGCCGACGGCTCGGAACTGGGCAAATCTCTGGAAACCGATGAGAACCGTGGCTTCGAGGCCAACAACGTGCCAAGCACCATCGACTCCGAGTCTGTTGGCGTGGAGAAATCTGAAGGCACCATCGGCGGCGCTACTGCTTCCGAAGACACCACCGAAACCGGTGGTGGACAGAACGCCGGCAACTCGGGTGGTGTCCGCTCGGATGTCGGTGTCAATGGCTCCAAAGTCTCGCTGCCATTCGGCCTGGACTATCAGAAGGTCCCGGTTGTGGGCTCCTACACCGAAGGACCACAGTTCCCCGCAAAGGTCACTACCACTTGGTACTCCCTGCCGGAACGCAGCGAGGACACCCCGCTGGTAGTGGTGTCCGCAGCGGGCCGCATTGCGCACCATGACATCAATGGCGTAGAGCAAAACGGCCAGGACTTGGTCGTAGAGTATGCGACGGTTAACGGTGACTCGGTTACTGGCGTCGGCAAGCTGGAACCTTTGGACATCGGGCCAACGCCGTCGTGGCGCAACCTGCGTGTACCGATGGATCAGATCCCACCTGAGGCCAATGCAGTGCGCATCGTGGCCGAGGACCAGAACCTCGACCCGGAGCAGTGGCTGGCGTTCCTGCCACCACGCGTACCTAAGCTCGATTCGCTCAACAACGTGATCGGCTCTGAGGATCCCGGCTTGTTGGACTGGGCCGTGGCGCTGCAGTTCCCTTGCCAGCGCACCTTCAATCACTTCGCAGGCGTTGCTGAGCTGCCGAAGTTCCGCATCGCTCCAGATCATCCAGGCAAGGTCACCCTGTCCCCTGTGATGGACTACGCCGGTGGCGGCGTCCTCGGCTTGACCGAAGCCGTGAACACCTCCGTGGAGATCCCTGGTTACCTCAAGGATGACTGGCATCGCGACTGGGGCTCCGTCACCCGCTACACGCCACGCACGAATACTCGTGGTGAGGAGCCCGATGTGGCTGAGATCAACCACGAAGTCATTCAACGTTCTGGATTCTGGAACCCCGGACCAATGAAGATCGACGAATAACCCTTCGAAACTAAGGCCTCCGCTTCGGCGGAGGCCTTCTTGGTGTCTGCATCTTCTAGCCGCAAGGTCCGGATCCTCGCAGAAACTTCCACGAGGCCGCAGGCCGACAACAGTGATCCCAGGAATTCTGAGTTCTGCACGGCGGGTACGAAAGGCTTGGGTTGATTGTTAGGAAAACATCTTACTTACCCATTGAAGACACCCATAAACGCTGAAGCTAAGATCACTTCTCGTGTCCAATGATCCGCACTACGCGCCCTCCACTATCCCGACTAATGTTGTCGATTCCTTCCGCTACGCTTTTTCCTCCCCGACGCAGCTGCGCCGGGAGGTTTTCGGCGGCCTGATTGTGGCGCTGGCGCTCGTGCCGGAGGCGATTTCTTTTTCTGTTCTCGCTGGTGTGGACCCAGCGGTGGGATTGTATTCCAGCGTGATCATGACAGTGGTCATTTCTCTCACCGGCGGCCGCCCCGCAATGATCGCTGCTTCCACAGGCGCGGTCGCGGTTGTCATCGCGCCCGTCGCCCGCGACTATGGCATGAACTACTTCCTGGCGACGGTGGTGCTGGCCGGCGTAATCCAGCTGATCCTGGCTAGCTTGGATGTCGCCCGACTGCTGAGGTTCATTCCGCGCAGCGTCATGACGGGCTTCGTCAACGCGCTCGCGCTGGTGGTGCTCAGCGGTCAGATCAGACATCTGATTAACGTGCCGTGGCTGGTCTACCCATTAGTATTGCTCGGAATTGCAATCCTGGTGTTCTTGCCGCGACTGAGCACCGTGGTCCCGGCGCCACTGGTCGTGGTGCTGCTGCTCACTATCAGCACGATCTATTTCGACTGGGACCTGCCTACTGTCGGCGATCAGGGCGAACTGCCTACCTCTTTACCGAACCTGCTTGTTCCTGTTGTTCCACTGACCTGGGAAACACTCACCATCATCGGCCCATTTGCGCTAGCCATGGCACTAGTCGGCCTTATGGAATCGCTGCTAACTGCCAAGCTGATTGATGACATCACGGAGTCGCACAGCTCCAAGGCGCGCGAAAGCTTCGGGCAGGGCCTAGCAAACGTTATGTCAGGTCTCTTCGGTGGCATGGGCGGTTGCACGGTAATCGGTCAGACCTTGATCAATGTGAAGGAGGCACAAGCCCGCACGCGCCTGTCGACGCTCCTCTCCGGCGGATTCCTTTTAGTATTGCTGCTCGCATTCAGCGATGCGGTAGGCAAGATTCCTATGGCAGCGCTGGTAGCCATCATGTTGATGGTGGTCACACACACCTTTGATTGGCATTCGGTTAAGCCGCGCACCCTCAAGTTGATGCCGGTATCAGAAACCGTGATCATGCTGTTGACGGTGGCCACCACCCTGCTTACCCACAACCTTGCTATCGGTGTGGGTGTAGGCGTGCTCGCCGCCATGGTGGCGTTTTCCCGCAAGGTGTCCAATGTGGCCTCGGTGACGGAGACTCCAACGGGTTATCAGGTCAACGGCCCACTGTTTTGGGCTGCGAGCAATGATTTGATTTACAACTTCGACTACAACCGAGGACTGCAGCATGTGGAAATCGATTTGAGCGAGGCCAGGATTTGGGACGCTTCCACCGTCGCCACCTTCGACGCGATCACGCAAAAATACGCAGCAAAGGGGACGACCGTCTCAATCGTTGGACTCGATGCCCGAAGCCAGCAGATTGTGGACCGGCTTTCTGGGCAGCTGGGCTAAGCCCTACGGCGCCTGATGCCCCGCTGCGTTCAGCAGCAGCAACAGGTCACCCACGGTGTAATCGCCCGTAGCCATAGCTTGGAGATCTTGGACAGGCAGGTCGCCGCCGAGATCCTTCACCATTCCGCCCAGAGCATCGGCGACGCCAGCCTCAAGTCCAGCAGCACCGGCAGCCTGCTGCGCCAAAGCGCCAGCCTGATCTGCCGGCAGGATGCCGATAGCACCTGCCATTGCCAGCAAGGCCGCGACGATCTCCTTGTTTGACATACCGAGGTTGCCGTCGGTAGCCACGACTTCACCCGGCGCGAGCACACCGCCATAGGAACCGTTGAAGCTAGTGAGCTGATTTGGGGTGCCATTAAAGAGGTTCACATCAACTGGGGTGTCCACGCCGGTGACGCTTCCCTCGCCAGTGCGCTGCCAGAAGGCCATCTGCTCCCAGCCGCCGGGGAGGCTGTCCGGGACATCATTCTGGTAGGCCGCGAACCACAGCGGGTAGTGGCTGAATTCGGTGGTGTTGGCCATATCTTGCTGCCAGAAGTAGCGGTAGGTGTACACCATTGGCTTACGACCGGTAAGGCGCTCAGTTTCACCTAGGAAAGTGCGGGTCCATTCCTGAAGTTGCTCCGGCGCGAGGCCATCAGTTTGCTCCAGATCCATCACTGGAGGCAGGTCTTGCGGATGCGCCTTGTACGCGGCCGCAAATTCTGCGGCCTGCGCTACGGGATCGGTGCCGGGGCGAGCGTAGTGATAGGCACCGACAGTCAGACCGTTGTCCTTGGCCTGCTGGATGTCTTGAGCGTACTGCGGGTTCTGGTACCCAATGCCTTCGGTGGCCTTCACGAACGCGAAGTCCTGGGAATTGTTTACGGTAGCCCAGTCAATATTGCCTTGCCAGCTGGCCACGTCGATGCCGGATGGCGCATCGTGCCCAGCGGCGACCGCCACAGGGGTAAGCAAAGTGGCGGAAAGGAGCAGGGGAAGGAGGACCTGTCGTGTCCGTCGGAAAATATGCATGACACCAAACGTACACAACTTTCACACAAGTCACATCAGCAACACGTAAGAATTATCAATCTTGTTCAATCTCACACACTTGACATACAACCAAATAAACAAGGGATAGATCACCATCGTCAGAACGCCATACTGCACAAAAGCCAACTCTTCCGATACCGGCATCACATTCCACAAGAAGTGCAGCAGCATCGCGGCCCCAATCCACCACAACTTGGACAGAGACTTCCGCTGGAACATGGCTTGCCCGATGCCCCAGCCAGCAATCGCGGTCAGCGCCACGTGGAGCCCCGGACCTGCGACAGCTCGCATCCCCCACATCGCAAGGACTCCAGCGAAATCACTATTGGCGTCGAGAAGCGCGCCCATCGCCCCATAGCTAAGGTTCTCATTAACCTCAAAGCCCAGCCCGACCAAACCGCCGGTGACAAAGCCGTGCCACGGCCGATTCAGACGACGGGAGCAATACAGGATCAGCAGCACGCCAGCAGCTTTGGCGATCTCCTCTGGATACGCCCCACCAAAGGACGCGGCGAGCACCTCCCAACCCAGTTTGTCGGTGATCTCCAACCACGCAGTCGAAGGCAGCGCGACCAGCGCCAACGACACCCCCGCACCCCAGGCCAGGCAGCTCAAGACGTACAGCCCGCCTGCCGACGGCCACAACGGCCCCGCCCGAAACAGCAATACGCCGGCAACCAGGTACACCGCCGCGAAAAGCAGCCCCAACCCGAGCCCAATTGGAGATAGCACACCACCAAGTCCAGTTATGAGGACGGCGATCGGAATGCCGAACACCAGCACTAACCAGTACATTCCCGAGCGATTCATGCCGCCACACCTAGCTCTTCCAGCTCAGGCAACTCGCCTTCGCCACCACGAAAGGCATCCAGGATCAGCGCCGAATACGGTCGCTGTTCTGCACCGCTCACCACTGCGACCATCATCAGCCCTTCATGTTCACCCGTACCAACGGTGGCAACGCCTATCGCATCATCGGTCTCATAGAGCAGGTGCTCTCCATCCCGAACCAGCTCGCCCTCACCTGGTGGGAAGAGCAGGGCGGCGCGCATGCCCCGCTTGAGAGTGTTCTCCGGATCCTCGCTGCCTTCCATCACAATGGAATACACACTTGCACCGTCACAAGACCACGATTCCATCAGTAGTTCATCGCCCTCTTCACAAGTCAAGGGGCCACCGTCGGGCCAGTTGATGGGAATCTCCCACTGGGTCATCGGCGAGCTCAACACGAGTGGACTGCGATCACTATCGAGCTCTGGAACCGCCAGGCTGATCAGTGAAGGTGCGAGCAGCAGTGTCGCCACAATTCCGGTGATTTTCCACACCGGTAGCCGGGGTTTGAGTCGATAGTTGGGCATAGTGCCTAGGATAGTGCGTTATGGACAACCTCTATGAAGCAGTAAATGGCGACTGGCTGGCCACCCACGTGATTCCCGATGACCGCGCCGTCGATGGCACCTTCCACAAGTTGCGTGACGACGCCGAGGCTGCGGTGCATGAACTGGTGCAGGAGCATCCGCTCTACCGCGGGTTCATGGACGTAGGCACCCTCAACGCTCTCAGCACAGGCCCCCTCGGCCCCGACTTGTCCTTACTGACGCTGCCCGCCACTGAAGCGCTGGGCAAGCTCTCCCGCACCGGAGTCTCTTCCCCCATCGAAGCCTTTGTAGCAAAGGACTCTGCGTCCGAGGAAGCATTGGTTTACCTCGTACAAGGCGGCCTCGGGCTACCAGATGAGGCTTACTACCGCGAGCATCCAGAGATCCTGGCTGGCTATGAACAGCACGTGGCACGGATGCTGGAATTCCTTGGAAAATCGGATCTGACTCCCGCCGTCATCGAGCTGGAGAAGAAGCTTGCCGCCGCGCATTGGGATGTCGTTGCGGCCCGCGACGCCCAGAAGACTTTCAACCCGATGCCGTTTTCCGACCTACCTGTCAACGTCCAGGAGGTGCTCCGCGCCGCTGGGGTGCCTGAGCATCGGGTGATCAACATGATGCCGTCCTTCTTCACCGCCCTGGATGCCTTGTTGGAGTCCGAGGACTGGACCCCGTGGCTTACCTGGCACGTTCTCTCCGCCCGCGCCCCTTATCTCACCGAAGAGATTTCGCGCGCGAACTGGGAGTTTTATGGACGTACGCTCACTGGCGCCACCGAGCAGCGCGACCGCTGGAAGCGCGCCGTCGGGTTGGTTGAATCCATGGTGGGTGAAGAAATCGGCAAGGCCTACGTGGACAAGCACTTCCCCCCTGCCCATAAGGAAGAGATGGAGCGGCTGGTCGGTCGGCTACTCAAGGCTTATGAGTCCCGTATTTCGCAGCTGGAATGGATGACCCCGGAGACTCGGAAGCGCGCCCTGGAAAAGCTAGCCAAGTTCAAAGCCAAGATCGGCTACCCGAACAACTGGCGTTCTTTTGATGGCCTCGAATTCGGCTCGGACTTGTTGGAGAATGTTCGTCGCGCTGCCGCCTTCAACCATGACTACGAGTTGGCCAAGATCGGCAAGCCGGCGGACCGGGACGAATGGGTCACCACCCCGCAAACCGTCAACGCCTTTTACAACCCAGTGGTCAATGACATCACCTTCCCAGCAGCTATCCTGCAGCCCCCGTTCTTCGACCCAGCTGCCTCGGATGCAGCGAACTTCGGAGCGATCGGCGCCGTCATCGGCCATGAAATCGGGCACGGTTTCGACGACCAAGGTTCGCATTACGACGGCGACGGCAACCTGAACTCCTGGTGGACCGAGGCTGATCGTACTGCTTTCACCAAGCTGACCGCACAATTGGTTGAGCAGTTCGACGGCCTCATCCCAAGCGTCTTGGCAGGCAAAGCGGGCATCCATGGAGTCAACGGTGAGTTCACCTTGGGTGAAAATATCGGCGACCTTGGTGGCTTAGGCATCGCCGTGACGGCTTTCCTCCAGTCTGGCTCTCAGGAAGAACTCCCCGAGCTCTTCCTGTCATGGGCGCGGATCTGGCGCACCGCTATCCGTCCTGAAATGGCTGAGCAATACCTTGCCATCGATCCACACTCCCCAGCCGAGTTCCGCTGCAACGTCATCGCCGCGAATATCGACGAATTCTATGAAGCGTTCGAAGTCGGAGACATGGCAATTTCCGCAGAGCAACGCGTGCGGATCTGGTAGTTTACGCAGCTAAACTAGTCCTCTGTTGCGTCCGCGACGGAGGACTAGTTCAACGGTCATTAGCGAAAGAGCAGCGCTACCGCCGTTAGTAATCCGCTCAGCAGTAGCCCTTTTCCGTAATAGTCAATTAGTTCCATTGGAACACTTATCCCCATGCCGTTCTCCATGAAAGTTAAGGTCACCACGCGTCGCGGTTGACCGCGCTTGTAGGATCCATAGCCAATCGAGGCGACTATTCCAAGCAGCCACACTAACGGCAGTTGCCACAACAGGTACGCCACTGTGCCTCCAAGCAGCGCGTGACATCCAAGAACGATGAACCCTGCTGTCGTGCTGTCCGTTAGTTTGCTGGTATCCGCACAGCGATAGACACCAGCGCCGAGAATGGTCCACGCACAAACAAAAACAATGGCACAACTAGGACCAAGAGGCGTTGTGAGCACCACAGCGGTTGCTATCTGGATCAGCGCGATGAGCAGCAGATACGACCTTCTCATAAGACGTCGCAACGTTAAAGAGGGGAGCTTTATCGATCTCCACCGGATCCACATCTCAGCGAAGGCATCGGAGGCGAGTTGATTGTCTTGCACGTGAAAAGCTGCCAATCCAACGAGCCGGGTGCGCCCGGCTGCGAGAAGGACTGGGAGACTCGCGGGCTTGATCATGGCGAATACGACGCGTAGCGCAACAGCACCACAAGCACCTAGCACTGGGTGCCCAACCGCGACTCCAGTAACAACACCAAAAACTAACTGTCCACAAAGCTGGACTACTGAGTCCACATCAAAGCTGCGCCTACCGCCACGTGGCCGCTCGTGGTAAACCCAACGAAGCTCTGACAGCGCACGCAATGGCATGATCCGCTCTAGAAGCCATGCGAGTAGGGAGTTTGCTAAGACCGCCGATACAAGAACGATCGGCGACGAGGCCACTCCCGCTAGATCGGACTTAGCAGCTAACCACTGAACGCCGTTCCACAGAAACCCTAGGCACACGCCTGCAATTACTATTGGGTACAGAAAACCCGATATGCGTTCGAAAATGCTCATCTGAGATCTACTATTTCGTCACAGGCAGCCTGAACTAGTGCTGAATGAGAAGCAACTACGACGATGCGGGTGTCCGCTAGTGTCTTAAGCTCATCACATAGAAACGCTATCCAGTCGGGATCGAGGTGCCGCTCTGGTTCATCGATGAGGATTACCCCAGCAGGCACCCTAAGTTGCGCAGCCAGGAATACACGCTGCCGTTGCCCGCTGGATAACCACGCAGGCGGAAGCTCAAGAAGGGGTTCCAAGTCCCAACTCGCAACGAGTGCTTCCGAAGATTCACCCAGCAGCTCCAAATGCTCAGCAACGGTCATATCGGGATAAAAGACCGGATCTCCCACCCGGAGCACAATGCCATCCCCCTGATAGCTGACGGTACCCTCGATCGGCTCAAGCTCGTTGGCCATGGTTTGCAACAGAGTGGATTTCCCAACTCCATTGGGTCCACGCAGCCCATACATCCGGCCAGGACAAAATTCCTTATCTAAGGATCCGATGGGCAGTTTATGTCCATAACTACAGGCAACGTGAAGCATGGCACCATGATACACATTGATATCCACTAACTTACCGAGTAACTTACTTGGTAAGGAGGTAGTAGCGAATGTCCATCAAATATGCACTATTGAGCCTCCTCGACGAGCAACCGCAAGGATCTGCCCAGCTGCAGGCCACTTTTCATGAGCGCACGAATCACACCTGGCCACTCAATATCGGTCAGGTCTACCAAACAGTCAAGCGACTCCAACGCGATAAGTTGATCGAAGTCACTGGCCGCGATGGTAAGGCCGACATTTTCAGCATCACCCCAGCCGGCAATCAAGCATTGCGGGAATGGTGGTCGATGGCCGTCGAAAAGCCCGCCGATGACCGCGATGAACTGGTGATCAAAATGGCGATCGCAAAGGATCGCAGCACGCTAATCAAAACTCAACGCGCTGCGAATATGGCAAAACTTCGTGAATTAACTCGTACCCCGTCCGAAGGCACCGCCGATCTACTGAAACAGCGGCACATTTTTAACCTCGAAGCCGAGGCCCGCTGGCTCGACTACTTAGAGGAGCAAGCATGAAACTGGAAAGCATTACTCAAGAATTCCGTGACGGATCCAACACCCGCACAGTGCTTCGCGATGTCACTCTCGAAGTCAGCCCGGGCGAACTCGTCGCCGTCATGGGGCCGTCGGGAGCCGGCAAAACCACCTTGTTGCGCATCGCGGGGTTGCTCGAAACACCCACTAAAGGGCGCGTGCTTATTGGCGACATCGACTGCTCTACGCTGGACCGCAATCAACGAGCTGATTTACGTCGCGACAGACTCGGATTCGTCTTCCAGGATTACAACCTCATCGATACCCTGACGATTGTCGAAAACGTCGCATTGCCACTTGAACTCGCTGGTCACCGCTCAGCGAGGAAGCAGGCTTTGGCAGAGCTGGAAAAGCTCAGTCTGGGGGAAATAGCTGAGCAGTTCCCCGACGAAGTTTCTGGTGGCGAACGCCAACGTACCGCAATTGCCCGCGCTTTTATCGGGCCACGCTCCGTAATCCTCGCCGACGAACCGACAGGTGCTTTGGACACAGCGAATTCCGATGCTGTGATGCGCCTCATCAGGAACCGCGTCGACGAGGGCTCATCCGGTTTGATGGTCACACACGAACCTCGACTGGCAGCCTACGCCGACCGAACGGTGCGGTTGAAGGACGGTGAACTGCAATGATCCGGCTAGCACGACGTGACATCGTCAAGCATTGGAAACGCTCACTGGTCGCGATACTCCTCTTGGCGATGCCTACGCTCATCCTCACCACGTTCCTATCACTGGTCCACACCGCCGTGTACCTCGAGGAGTATCCGGAAAATGTGTATACCTATGCGAACAACGCTACGCAGCCGCGGGAAGATTTCCACCGGGTATACCGTGGCCAAACCGCTGCTTCTGCCAACGGCGAGTCAGTAAACCAATGGGTCACTGCGCATGACTATGCTGATGCCCCGCCTCCCGGCACGGTGATTATCTCGCGCGGTGTCGCCCGCGCCCTGGGACTATCTGTCGGCGATACCGTCGACATCGGCACTGCCGCGTTGACGGTCTATGACCTGCGCTACCCAGATAACATGGTGGCCAATGTGGCTGACGGCGCCCAATTAGGTCTTGACGATGACGTGTGGTGGGCAACAACTGAACGGGTGGCCGCGGGCGACCCAACGTTTAGTGGCATCTTTGTCGAAGAAGGCCAACCTCTACCGCCCCGCCTTTCCCGCTTCATAGTGGGCTTTTTCGCAAGCGGATTCTCCGCCACAATGCTGCTCTCCCTGTTTGCTCTCATGTCAATCATCGTCGCGGCACTGAGCGCTCCTTTGTTTGTGATGGCACACACTCGTCTACGCCGCATCCAACAACAATTGGACTTCATCGGCGCACGGAAATCCCGCATCGATGCCATACTCCGTTGGGAGGCACTGCTCCTCGGCATAGCCGGCGGCGGATTAGGTCTCTTCGCTTCGGGAGTACTGTCTGCCGCCACCGGGTACTTCTTTATCGATGAAAAGCTTCAATGGGCCTGGGACACAGGACTGATCTTTGTTGTACTCACACTGGCCAGTGCTTTGTCATCCGCACAAATAGCTTTGCGAGGCTCCCAACGAGGCGCCCTGCACACTTGGCAGCGCTGGCTTGGACCAAGCATCCTTGTCTTCGGGTGCTTGGTCCTTCTCGAACCGAGCATTGGCCCGTTTTTAGGAATGCCGGTTGCTTGCCTTGGCGCGGCCCTGTGCGGACCATGGATAATTGGCATTCTTGCTGCGCTGGCCAAACACGTGCCTAGTGTGACCGCAATGTCGATTCGAGACGCTGAACGCAACCACAAGCGGACCTCAGCAGCCATCGCATCGATCACCGCCACATCCATCGCCATCGGAGTCCTCAGCATTGCGCTACCAGGTTTCATGAATCCTAATCAAGGCCTTAGCAATGGAGTGATCGCTAAGGCCAACGTCCCCGTGACATCGCAGGAGAATTTTCTCCCATTACTGACAGCGCTCGAAGAAGACTTCGGGCCTCGAGTCGATATCTACGCAACAGAAGATTACTCGTATGATTCCGGTGGAACTGCTTGGTACCCATTGGGCATTTACGCCTACGACATAGTGGCCGACCCAGCGATTGTAGACATGCTAGTGATCGATCCAGAAAGTCGGAAGGCTGCACGAGAAAAACTGCAGGCAGGCGAGACTATCAAGGCTTCTGAATTGGGAATCGCTGCGCCGGGAAAACTGAGTGCTCGACCAGACTCCGGTGAAAAGAGTAAGTATGTGGCTAGCTTGTTTCCGGATAGCCCTACTACGATTCAACAGCTCAAATTGCATCGACTCAGCCAAACCAGTGGCATGGAAATCGGTGCAGCAAATGAAAACAAGAGCCTGCTCACAGTCACGCTACTAATGGTGGGCCTCGGAGTCCTGTTCATTGTCTCGATCATCGCTATGGTGCTTGTGCTCGCCGCCGCGGAATCTCGCACGGATCGTCGCTGCCTCGATGACATCGGCGCGGGTCCGAAGACAATGCGAAAATACCTTGCTACACAGGCCGCACTTATCACGATTCCGAGCGTTTTCTTGGGTTTCGCATTGACGATTGTCATACTTGCGATATTTCGGGGCTCATTCTGGTTTAGCGGCCCAATGGCACCGTTTTAGAATCACCGAGTCAAATCACTACAGATCGCGCCAGATCAGTTCAGCCACCACGAATTGGTCTCCAGATTCGATCAGAGTGCCGCTGATGTGTCGCGGAGATGGGACGCGGGATGCACGCAGGTATTTTGCGGGGAGGAGTCGGCGCGAAACACGTAGTTCAAAGGAACGTCCTACGCCGTTGACTTTCGCGCTGGCAAGGACGCGCTCTTCGGAGGCATTCTCTATGGCCACGTCAGTGATTTCAGTGGACGGGGTCTGGCCGGTGCCTTGGATGTGCATGGCCTGAGCCTTGCCGTCGCTACGCTCAGCTTCGGTGTCTCCGGCGAGGATGACGCGCACGATCTCCCCTACCGCTACTGGGTCGTGAATCGCCTTAGTAACGTAGCGGGTTCCGAGCGCGCTGTGCTCCATGGTGCCCACCTGCCCGCTAGACAGTGCCTCGCTGCGATAAGTGACGGGCAGCTGGACTAAACGCCCCTCATCATCGTTGCCAATAACAAAGTCGATACCAACTTCGCCCGCTGGGTCTACCAGCCGAAACGCGCCGAGTTCCGTGAATCCTGGCATCCAGGCTTGCAGCATTTCTTCCTTGCTTGGTGTCAAGGTTGCTGGGAGGATTTCTGCTACGCGGCTCATGCGTGCCAGTCTATGCGCTCCAGGTCGAGCAGGAAACCTTTCGCAGATAATCCGCCAAGGTATCCTCCTAGTCCGCTCTTCGCCAAGACCCGATGGCAGGGCACCAGAATTGGCAGTGGGTTTCTCGCACACGCTGTCCCAACGGCTCGGGCCGCCCCGGGACGCCCAAGCTCGGCAGCAAGCTGACCATAGGTTTTAACCTCGCCAAAGCTTATCGACGCCAACGCCCACTGCACCTCCTGCCGGAAGTTCTTCGGTTCCGGGCGATCCAGCGGCACGGTGAATTTTTCTCGCTTGCCCGCCAAGTACTCTTCGATCTCCGCCCGGGCTTGTTGCTCCCAAGTGGTGGGCTCGCAGGTTTCCGCTGTGCAGAAACGAACGTGCTGGATGCCATTGCCGGAGGAAATGAGGGTTAGCGGGCCGATGGCGGAGACGAAGGAGAGCATATACTCAGTGTATGGAAGATTTTGTGGTTGGTGGCCAGGATCGCAAGCTCAGTGACCAGGAACAGTTCGAGCAAATCGACTGGTATTTCCAGGCGCATTACCCTGTGAAAGATCTCGAAGATTGGCTGGCCCGTCTTCCCGATCGCCTCACCCATGCTGCAATGATGCAGCTGGGCTCCGCCGCGGATCATGAAATGCCCGGCGTGCTCTATTCCGCGGGCATCACCATGTCCGAACATGAGCTGGGCACTGTTTTCACGCCCTCACAGCCCAACACTCGCACGGCGGTGGCTTCCTGGGGTCGCCCTGCAGGCCCGGCTACGGAAAATTACTGGTTCCCGCTTGTCGCCGCAGCAGCGCAACTGTCTGGCACAACCATTCTTGCTACGAATCAAGTAGCAGCAGCGAAGTCCTTTTCGGACACTGCTTGGGGGCTATCCGAAGGGTGCCCAGCTGTAGAAGACGCCGGGTTCGATAACTACCTGCTTACCCGACCGAACGGCGACTGGATTCAGACCCCAGCCGCTGCCCGCGCAGAGATCCAAGCAGTGGCCGAGTTCTTGCGGGGAAACTAGCAAGCAACTTCGAATTCCGCCTCGGTGATGGACTGGAGCTCCGCCAGGCTTACGCCGTCGGCAAGCTCGAGGAGCGTCAAGCCCTTGTTCGCGTCCACAGCGAACACCGCATGGCTGGTGACGATCATGTCCACGCACTTCGCGCCGGTCAGCGGCAGGGTGCAGCTCTTGAGGATTTTCGACTGCCCCTTCTTGGTCACATGATCTGTCATCACGATGATCGTGCCTGCGCCGTGTACTAGGTCCATGGCCCCACCCATTCCTTTGACAAGTTTGCCGGGCACCATCCAGTTAGCTAGGTCACCGAATTGGGAGACTTCCATAGCGCCCAGCACTGCAACGTCGATGGACTTGGAACGGATCATCGCGAAGGAATCCGACGACGAGAAGAAGGAGGCGCCGGTGGTAGCGGTGATGGTCTCTTTACCGGCGTTAATCAGCTCTGGGTCCACGGCCTCATCTGTCGGGTAGGGACCAACACCGAGGATGCCATTTTCGGAGTGGAGCACCACATCTAGCCCCTCCGGTAGGTAACCGGGTACGAGAGTCGGCATGCCGATGCCCAGGTTGACGTACTGCCCGTTCCGCAGCTCCTTGGCCACGCGAGCCGCCATCTGGTTACGATCCCAAGCCATTACTTGCTCACCGTCCTATTCTCGATTCCGGTCTCTTGTGGGCCAACATGCACAACCTTTTGCACGTAAATTCCAGGTAGATCCACCTCATCGGGGTCCAGCGTCTCTACGAGTTCCTCTACCTGGGCGATGGTGATCTTTCCGGACATCGCTGCGTCTGGATTGAAATTCTGCGCGGTCTTATAGAAGGACAGGTTGCCGAATTTGTCACCCCGCTTGGCATGCACGAGCGCGAAGTCCGCCCGGATACCCTCTTCCATCACATACAGTTCGCCGTTAAATTCGCGTGTCTCTTTAGGCTGGGACACCTCTGCCACGCTGCCATCCGAGTTGTAGCGCACCGGCAATCCTCCCTCAGCGACCTGCGTGCCAACTCCAGCAGTGGTGTAGAACGCCGGAATTCCAGCCCCGCCTGCGCGCATCCGTTCCGCCAAGGTGCCCTGCGGCGTGAACTCCACGGAGATTTCGCCAGCTAGGTACTGGCGAGCGTATTCCTTATTAGCGCCAATATATGAGCCGATAGTCCGGGAAATCCGTCCATGTTCGAGTAGTTTTCCGAGGCCGTGCCCATCGGTACCACAGTTGTTGGAGATGATCGTAAGGTTCGTAGACCCAACTTCACGGAGCGCGTCAATAAGGATGGCAGGTATCCCTACCAGCCCAAACCCGCCCACTGCTATCGATGCCCCGTCAGGGATTTCCACTACCGCATCACTTGCTGATGAATATGTCTTGTCAATCATAATCCGCAGTGTACACTGATGTTCATATATTGCACACTAGTTCACACTGCGAACATCAGCGGTCTTAAGGAGATCCAGTGAACCCCAAACCTGCTCCCGAGAGCAGCCCCGACACCACCACAGTTCAATCTTTGGCTCGTGGTCTCGCCGTCATTCGTTCCTTTAACGGCGAGCGCCCAAAACAAACCCTCAGCGAAGTAGCCGAGGTCACCGGATTAGCCCGTGCTACCGCCCGACGCTTCCTCCACACCCTGGTTTCCCTCGAGTACGGAGGAACGGATGGCACGGCGTTTTGGCTCACCCCGCGAGTATTAGAACTGGGATTCTCTTATCTCTCTGGGCTCGAACTACCCACAATCGCACAACCCCGACTCGAACAGCTCTCCCGCACTCTGGGCGAATCTAGCTCCCTGTCTGTTCTCGACGGTGCCGACGTGGTCTACGTCAACCGCGTTCCGGTGCGCAAGATCATGACGGTGTCGATCACCATCGGCACCCGCTTCCCAGCCTTTGCTACCTCCATGGGGCGCGTCCTGCTCGCTGCTCTCCCAGAGGATCAACTAAATAAATTCCTCGCGGTCGCCGATTTCGACGCCCTCACTTCCCGCACCAAAACCAGCCCCGCGGACATTAAGGCAGAACTGGCGCTGGTGAAAGACCAGGGATTCGCCATCGTGGATCAAGAGTTAGAACCTGGGCTGCGCTCCGTCGCTGCACCCATCTATTCCCCTACCGGGGATGTCATTGCCGCGATCAACATCTCTACCCAGAGTGCGCTTCGCGACGCCGGGGAGCTCACCCACCAGGTCATCCCCGAGCTCCTCAACACCGCCCGCGCCATCTCTGCCGACCTGAAAACCGCATCACCTTAAAATCTAGAAAGGCCAGCTCCGTTGAATTCCACTCCCAGCGACATTGTCATCGTCAGCCCACTGCGCACCCCAGTTGGCCGTTACGGTGGTCAATTTTCCCAGGTCAACGTCCAAGACCTCGCCGTTCCCGTTGTTCAGGAGATCCTGAAGCGAACCGGCCTAGACGCCAAGCATATCGACGACGTCATCCTCGGCCAGGCCTCTCCCAATGGTGCAGCTCCTGCCTTAGGACGCATCGTTGCTCTGGATGCCGGGCTTGGAACCTCAGTTCCTGGCATGCAGTTGGATCGGCGCTGCGGTTCGGGGCTGCAGGCCATCGCAACCGCAGCTGCCCATATTGCTGCTGGCGCCGCTGACCTCATCATCGCTGGTGGCGCGGAATCCATGTCCCGCACTGAATACACAGTAGATGGGGACGTGCGTTGGGGCACCAAGGGCGGTTCCATGGAGTTCAAGGACCGATTAGCAGAAGCTCGCGTGACCGCTGGCGGCAAAAATCATCCCGTCCCAGGCGGCATGATCGAAACCGCAGAAAACCTCCAGCGTGAGTACTCCATTGAACGCCAGGCCCAGGATGCCATGGCGGCCACCTCACATGAGCGCGCCGTTCAAGCACAAGAGTCGGGGGTTTTCGCCGAAGAAATCGTCCCCATCTCTGTCCCCGGTCGAAAGCGTCAGGATCCACCGCAGCAGCTCAGTACCGACGAACACCCGCGCCCCGGCACCACCAGCGAAAAGCTAGCCAAGCTCGGAGCAATCCTGCCGGACGGCACCGTGACTGCCGGTAACGCCTCTGGTCAAAACGACGGCGCTGCCGCGATGATCGTTTGTACCCGCGACCGCGCAGCCGAACTGGGGCTCAACCCAGTTGCACGACTGGCGGGGTGGGCAGTGGCAGGAGTTCCTCCGGAGACCATGGGCATCGGCCCAGTACCAGCAACGAAGAAGGTACTTGAGCGCTTGAACCTGACCTTGGCTGACATGGATGTCATCGAGCTCAATGAGGCCTTCGCCGCGCAGGCCCTAGCGGTGCTCGCAGAGCTCGAGCTATCCCCCTCGGATCCACGGCTTAACCCGCACGGATCGGGCATCTCTCTCGGCCATCCGGTGGGGGCGACCGGAGCCCGGATGGTCGTGACACTGGCGCATGAGCTGCAACGGCGCCAAGGCCGCTACGGCCTGGCCACAATGTGCATCGGTGGTGGACAGGGCCTAGCGGCTGTCTTCGAAGCGGAATACAACTAAGAGTTAAGGAGAACAAATGGCAATTCTGCACGTACAAGAATTCGGCACCGGCGGCACCCCACTGGTCTTTCTCGGCTCTTTGGGCTCGGATACCGCAATGTGGCTGCCACAGTTAGACCATTTCAGCGCATCGAGGCGCACCATCGCGCTCGATCACCGCGGTCACGGCTCTTCTCCTCTCGTGGCCGGCTCTCCCACCGTCGCGGAGCTAGCCGAGGATGTCCAAACGACATTGCGCGCTATCGGCGTCGAGAAATACGACGTAGTCGGCCTTTCTCTGGGAGGCGCCGTCGCACAGTGGCTGGCCCGCTTTGATGACAACGTGGAGCGTGCGGTCTTCATCTGTACAGCCGCAAAGTTTGGCGAGCCAGCTGGCTGGGCGGATCGGGCTGAGACCGTCCGAACCGGCGGGGTGGCTGCACTTTCCGACGCCGTGGTGGATCGCTGGTTCTCCCCGACCTGGTTGCAGCAGCACCCCGCTTCTCGGATGTATTACCGCGCCATGATCGAAAGTACCCCAGCAGAAGGTTACGCCCTGGCCTGTGAGGCACTTGCCAACTGGGACTTCCATGCCGAACTGCCACAAATTGCGGTACCAACGCTCGTTATCGCAGGCACGGAGGACCCCTCCACCGCGCCGGCTGTAGTGCGACAAATCTCTGACGCGATCCCCGGCGCGCACTATGCCGAACTCTCGCCCGCCGCGCACCTGCCAAATCTGGAACAACCGGAACAGGTGAACCGGCTCATCGAAGCCCACCTAGCCAGCTAATCCCGCCCTAAAGGAGTCGCTTCATGGCCCGCATATGGCCGCTGCTTGCCGTCGAGAAGCCGACCTTACCCCGCCCAAGTTGGCAGGAGGTTCGCCGGGATCTTGGTATTCAAGAGATAGGGGTCGGCCTAGTTGCGCTGCTCTTTTCCGCCTCAGGGGCCATCGCGGTGATCTTGCAGGCTGCCTCCGCGGGAAACCTCAGCGGGCAACAGACCGCCTCTTGGATTTTCGGAGCCTTCTTTGGCAACGGCATCCTGACGGTGCTGCTCACCTACCTGTATCGGTCCCCGCAAGCATATTTTTGGACCATCCCGGGCACGGTGTTGGTGGGCGACGCTCTCACGCATTTGAGCTTCGCCGAGGTCATCGGAGCATACTTCGTCACCGGTCTGGTGGTATTCACGCTGGGATGGTCTGGTCTCATCGGGCGCATCATGACGGCGCTCCCGCCCACGATTGTGATGGCGATGGTGGCGGGCATTTTCCTAAGGTTCGGTTTAGATCTGATCGGTGCTGCGCGCAGTGCACCTATCATCGCGCTGCCAATGATTGCCGTATTCGTGGCGCTATCCGCGCTGCCCAAACTAGGGAAATACGCTCCACCTGTTGCGGTGGCCGCGGTCCTCGGCACGCTGTTGGCCCTAGTTACTGGGGAATTCTCGAGCGGGGCGCTTGCTAACGGGATCATCGCCAAGCCGATGCTATTTCGACCCGAGTTCAGCGCAAACTCCTTGATTGAACTGGTGATCCCGCTAGCGATCACCGTAGTGATCGTGCAGAACGGCCAGGGCACTGCAGTGCTCTCGGCGTCGCGACACCACCAAGGCCCTAACCTTTCGGCAGCTGCCAGCGGTATCTGGTCAATCCTGGTGGGCGTGCTGGGCACTTCTCCCACCTGCCTAACCGGTCCGACAAACGCTATTATCTGCAGCGCCCCCGAGCCTAAACGCCACTACACCGCAGCCTTGGTCACCGGTAGTGGCGCTATCCTTATCGGACTGTTGGCACCGGTGATGGTGGGGTTCATGTTGGCCATGCCAGGGGCATTCATCGCTACGCTGGCAGGGGTTGCCATGCTGGTGCCACTCAAGAACGCCTTTGTGGCCACGTTTTCGGGTGCAGCTACCACGGGCGCGCTGGTGTGTTTCCTCGTGACGGTGGCTAACCTCACTTTGTTGGGGATCACCGCCCCATTTTGGGGCTTGCTCTTCGGTTGCGCTACGGCCGCTGCCTTAGACAGGAAGAAGCTCCCCTAGGCAGGTATTTCCTAGGGGAGCGAGCGTGGTTGCTATTTGACGTCGTTGGGGTGCTTCGCCAGCGGCGTGACCTTAATGTCCATATAGGGGAACATCGGTAGGCCGGACAGGATCTCGTGGAGTTCGTCCGCATCCGCAACGTTCAGGATGGAAATGTTGGCGTACTCGCCTGCGATACGCCAGATCTCCGGCCATTTTCCCGATCCCTGCTGTTGTTGAGAGTAAGCTCGCTCACGAGCCATCAGGTCAGCCCGCAGCTCCGGATCCATATCGGCTGGGAGATTGACGATCATGTGGCAGTGAAACAGTGCCATGGTGGCGCTCCTTTATTTTCTAGTGAAGTGGTTGATCTTGTCCCAGTCGGGCTCGAGTCCCAGGCCGGGTCCTTCCGGCAGGGTGACGGTGCCGTCCGCGTAGACCAGGTCAGCAGTGGTGTAGCTTTCGCGCAGCAGTAAGGGACCGAACAGTTCGGAACCGTAGGATACCGCTGGGGTGGCGCAGGCAAAGTGCAGCGAGGCAGCCGTACCAAATGGCCCTTCCAGCGAAGTCGCGCCGTGACAGGCCAGGCCGGCTGCTTCTGCAATGGCGGCGGCCTTCATGGATTCCCGCAAACCGCCGAGTTTGGTGGTCTTGAGTGCAACTACATCCGCAGCTTGCATCTCTATCACCTTGAGCACGTCCGCCGGGCTGCATACGGATTCATCCGCCATGACCGGCACGCCTACTCGCTGGGTGATCTCCCGCAGGGTGTGGTAATCGTGTGCCGGCGTGGGCTGCTCGAAAAGGTCGAACCCGGCGTCGGCAAGCCGCGGCAGGTAGTGCAGGGCGGTGAGACGGTCCCAGCGCGCGTTGATGTCGATGCGCAGGGACACCTTGTTCCCCACCGCTGCAGCGAGGTCGACCAAGCGCTGCGTATCGACGGCCGGATCCCCGGAACCCATCTTGAGTTTGAAAGAACGATGCCCATAATCCGCGATGCGTTCTTCGATTTCCGCGACCGCTTCGTCGAGGGGCAGTACGCCCAGCGCCCAGGTGACATCGATCTTGTCACGAACGGCACCACCCAAAAGGTCGCGCACTGGGATACCGAGGGAGCGGGCCCAGGCATCATGGATCGCAACGTCGCAGGCTGCCTTGGCAAAACGATCATTGGCAACCACTTTTTCAAAGTCAGCGAGGATGCCTGCCAGCTCGTTGAGCTGCCGCCCGATCATGACGGGGGCCAGGTACCCGTCGATGATGGCCTTCATGGTTTCTACGGATTCCCCGCCCCACCAGGGGCCGCCGGGCACCACACCTTCACCGTAACCCTGCACGCCTGCCTCGGTCACAACGGTGACCAACAGAATCGGCTGCGCGACCGCGGTAGTGGTGGCAAAGCCATGCGGGCGGATGAGGGGAACATCAAGAATGCACGTATCTACCCGCGTAATGGTCAAATCGGCCACATTGTCTCCTTCATGTGCATCAAAACGACGGTAGCCCCATCCCATTGTTTATGGGAGGGGCTGGGAAGTGTGGGTTAGTCTTCCTTGTCCAACGCGAAGGAGTAATCGACCACGTTGTTGCCGTTGCCGTCTTCCTTTGGATCGAGCAGCAATTCTGGCTTTACTGCGGTTGCGACGTCATTATCAGTCCAGTCACCACCGCGGAAGTACAGCTGAGTAGTGATGCTGCGGTGGCCTGGGGACTTGACCATCAGATGCAGATGAGCTGGGCGCCATGGGTGTCCGCCGTAGGAATCAATGAACCAGCCGGTAGGTCCATCGGACGGGATCTGGTACGGAGCCGGCTGCAGGGTCTTGATCTGGTAACGGCCCTCTTCATCGGTGACGATGGTGCCACGGAGGTTCCATTCTGGAATGTTTGGCGCGAACTGAGAGTAGTAGCCCTCGGAGTCTGCGTGCCACAGCTCGACGGTGGCTCCGCCGAGGCCCTTGCCATCCACGTCGGTGACCTGGCCCTGGAAAATCAGTGGCTGCTGTACTTTGTCCTGTTCACGCATTGGCATCTCGCACACGGCCGGGAGCTGTGGCGCGTTTTCAACGTAATACGGGCCTTCGATGGAGCCCTTGGTGCCGGTGTATTCGTGGCGGTTGTAGTTGATCTCTTCGATCTCATGCTCCACGAAAACGTCCAGCCACAGTGGCCACTCGCCATATTCGCCAACGTCGATCATCCACTGCTTTAGCACGCGGTACTCGTCGTAGGTGACCTGGTGATCGTGAGCAACCTTAGCGATAGCCGCGAGGAGGTCAGTGTAGATCGCGTTCGCGCGCTCCTTGGAGGTATCGGCGGAAACACGATCTGACTTGAACTTGTCGGTAGCCGCGTTGCCAGAGGCGTGTGCGGTTGGGTTGATCTCTGCCTGAGTCATGTCAGTGACCTTTCGGTGGGTGAGAAGTGGTGGCTGGGTGGTTGGGGTGCGAGTGAAGAGCCACAGCGCCTGTGACCCTCAAATCACTTGATAGGTACTGTGCTTCAGGTCACGGGCTAAGTCAACCGTCAAAATCGGCCCCAAAAGCCCGTTTCACGCCAAAGAGATGGAAAAGTCCCCCATTTCCCCAGGTAAATGGACACTAAGTGAACGAGCGTCCATTTAGCGCACATTCAACCCCTAGCCAACCCTAGGGAAGTCCCTAGTGTGACCTACATCATTTGTATGGATTATTGAAACATCGGACACGTCAAACGTGGACTGGGTACTCGCCCCTGAACCCGAATTTCGGGCTCCGAACTCATCCCAACGAAGAAGGAAGGCTTCCATGTCAACCAGCCATACTGACAGCAGGAATCTGATCTCCACTGCACTGCAGAACGAGCCAGACCAGGGCATCGTGCGCGTCAACCGCGCCATCTTCACTGATCCTGAACTGTTCGAACTCGAAATGAAGTACATCTTCGAAGGCAACTGGATCTACTTGGCGCACGAGTCTCAAATCCCGAACCCGGGTGACTACTTCACCACCTACATGGGCCGCCAGCCGATCGTGATCACTCGCTCCAAGGACGGCGAACTCAACGCACTCATCAACGCATGTTCCCACCGCGGCGCAATGCTCTGCCGCCGCAAGACGGATAACCGCACCACCCTGACCTGCCCATTCCATGGTTGGACCTTCTCCAACGATGGCTCCCTAATCAAGGTCAAGGATGAAAAGGACGGTGCGTATCCAGAAAACTTCCGGACCGACGGCTCCCACGACCTGCGCCGCGTCGCCCGCTTCGAGTCCTACCGCGGCTTCCTCTTTGGATCCCTCAATCCCGACGTGGTGCCACTGGAAGAGCATCTGGGAGATGCCCGCACCATGATCGACATGCTGGTAAACCAGTCGCCTGAAGGCCTCGAGGTGCTTCGCGGCTCCTCCACCTACACCTACGACGGCAACTGGAAGCTCCAGACCGAGAACGGTGCCGACGGCTACCACGTCTCCTCCACCCACTGGAACTACGCCGCCACCACCTCGCGTCGCTCCACCGGCGAGTCCAAGAACGCCACTAAGGCCATGGATGCCGGCACGTGGGGCAAACAGGGCGGCGGCTACTACTCCTTCCCCCACGGCCACCTACTGCTGTGGATGTGGTGGGGAAACCCAGCAGACCGCCCACTGTATGAGCGCAAGGAAGAACTCAAAGAGCAGTTCGGGGAGAACATCGGCGAATTCATGGTCGGCGCTTCCCGCAACCTCTGTCTCTACCCGAACGTCTACATCATGGACCAGTTCTCCTCCCAGATCCGCCACATTCGCCCGATCGATGTAGATAAGACCGAAGTCACTATCTACTGCATCGCACCGAAGGGCGAATCTGAAGCCGCTCGCGCCAACCGCATCCGCCAATACGAGGACTTCTTCAACGCCACCGGCATGGCCACCCCAGATGACCTCGAGGAATTCCGCTCCTGCCAGAAGACTTACCAGGCCTCCGCATTCCCGTGGAATGACATGACCCGAGGCCTCGGCCACCAGCAGAACGGCCCTGACGATGTAGCCCAAGGCCTCGGCATGACGGAAGTGCTGTCCTCCGGCGCACGCACCGAAGACGAGGGCCTCTACCCGATCCAGCACGGCTACTGGGAATCAATCATGTTGGATGCCGTGGAGCGTGACGGGCAAGCCGACAAGGCAACCGCGGACGATGCGGCAGCGTTCGCCGCCACTCAGAAATTCTCGGCCGCTAAGGCAGCCGCTACCAGCACCCAGCAAGCCGAGGCACCGCGTCGCCGTCGCCGTCGATAAGCCCAGCCCACGATCAACTTTTAGGAGGAACCATGAGCACCGAACTCACCCACACCGACATTGAACAATTCCTCTATCACGAGGCGCGGCTTCTCGACGACCGCGAGTTTGAAGCCTGGCTCGATCTGTACCACGAGGACGTCGATTATTGGATGCCCGCCTGGGACGACAATGGCGAGCTGACCGAAGATCCGCAGCGTGAAATCTCCCTGATGTACTACCCCAACCGTGGCGGACTCGAGGATCGCATTTTCCGTATCCGCACCGAGCGCTCCTCAGCAACCTCGCTGCCAGAACCGCGTACCGGCCACAACATCACCAATGTGGAGATCTTGGAAACCCGCGAGAACGAGGTCGACGTTCGCCATAACTGGGCCAACTACTACTACCGGTACAACACCACCGATGTGTACTTCGGCACCACCTTCCTCACCTTGGACACCACCACGGACACCCCGCTGATCAAGCGGAAGAAGATTGTGCTCAAAAACGACTACATCCACCACATCGTCGACGTCTACATGGTCTAGGAGGCCCACATGTCTAATCACAAGATTGCGCTCGCCTTTGAAGACGGCATCACTAAGTTCATCGATTGCGCCGAAGACCAAACCGTTGCCGATGCCGCCTACCAGGCGAAAATCAACATCCCTTTCGACTGCCGTGACGGCGCCTGCGGTACCTGCAAGGCCTTCTGCGAAGCCGGTGACTACGAGGACGGCGAGTACATCGATGACGCACTCACCGCCGCCGAAGCAGCCGAGGGTTACTGCTTGCCCTGCCAGATGACGCCGCTGTCCGACGTCGTCCTGCAAATCGCTACCACCTCTGAATTGGCAAAGACCGGCGCCCAGGATTTCACTGGCACCATCTCTCGCCTCGAGCGCTATTCCGAATCCACCGTCGGTTTCAGCGTGGACATCAAGAACCGCGAACAGTTGCACTTCCTGCCAGGCCAGTACATGAACATCACCGTGCCCGGCACCGAGGAGACCCGCTCCTACTCCTTCAGCTCCGACCCGGACGGCAGCGATGCCAGCTTCCTAGTCAAGATCACCCCGGGCGGCCGCATGTCCACCTACCTCGATGAACGCGCCCAGGTAGGCGACCAACTCACTCTGTCCGGCCCGATGGGTTCCTTCTTCCTTCGTGAGCCACTGGATCCGATCCTGTTGTTGGCCGGTGGCACCGGACTGGCACCGATCACCTCCATCCTGCACAAGTTGGCGAGTGATGAGCTTCTCGACGTACCGGTACGCCTGATCTACGGCGCAACCTTTGACCACGACGTAGTGGAACTGGCTCAGCTCGACGCGTTTAAGGAAAAACTCCCGGACTTTGACTACTTCGTTGTCGTTGCTGACCCGGATTCCACGGCGGAGCGCAAAGGCTATGTTACCGACCACATGACTGAGGAACACCTGCACAATGGCAACGCCGACGTATACCTGTGTGGCCCACCGCCAATGGTGGAAGCCGTGCGCACCTACTTGAACGAGCAGCCGAATCCGCCGCAGAACTTCTACTACGAGAAGTTCTCCAACACGGCCTCCCTCGCTTCCGAGAAAGCTCCAGCGGAGGTTTCTGCCTGATGAGCACCACGGACAAAGGCCACGTCCCAGTTGGTGACGGCGTCGAAGGAAGCCCGACGATATTCACCCCGCGTCGTTTTGCGGGAAAGCGCGTCGTAGTCACGGGTGCAGCGCAGGGCATCGGCTATGCCGTTGCCAAGCGGCTAGCTTATGAGGATGCGAGCCTGCTACTGGTGGATCGTGCGGACTTGGTCCTGGATGTCCGCAGCGAATTGGAATCCGTTGGCGCGGGAGAGGTCACCGCGATTACCGCAGACCTGGAGACTTATGCCGGTGCCGAGGCGGTAGCAGCGGCAGCGCGCACGGAACTTGGTGGCGCAGACACGCTGATCAACAACGTCGGCGGCACCATCTGGGCGAAGCCTTTTGAGGAGTACAGCCCGGAAGAGATCACCAAGGAAATTGACCGCAGTCTCTTTCCCACGCTGTGGGTGACCCGGGCGGTGCTGCCAGTTCTGATCCAGAACGGTTCCGGCACCATCGTCAATGTGTCCTCCTGCGCCACCCGCGGCGTGAACCGGGTTCCCTATGCCGCGGCGAAGGGTGGCGTGAATGGGATCGTCTCCGCACTGGCAAAGGAGGCCGCACCGCACAACATCCGGGTAGTAGCCACCGCGCCTGGCGGCACTCTCGCACCGGAACGCAAGGTCAAGCGTGGTCCGAGTCCGGAGGATGAGCAGCAAAAGCAGTGGTACCAGCAGATCGTAGACCAGACGATCGAATCAACCGTGATGGGGCGCTACGGCACTTTGGAGGAACAGGCCGCTCCGATCTGCTTCTTGGCGTCAGATGAGGCCTCCTACATCACTGGTTCAGTATTGCCGGTGGCGGGCGGCGACCAAGGTTAATCGCCGCTAAATCAGCCCATGACGCGGAACTTTATTGTTAAAATCCAACAATGATTCACTCCAGGGATGACGCTCACGCTTTGTCCATCTCTGGAGATCCCCGCGCCTTGTCCGAGCGGATCCAAAAGCTGCAGCCGGGTCAGGGGCTGATCGTAGAGCTATCGGCCCCTGCCGGCTCCGGCAAGCGAGATTTCCTCCATCACTTACTTCAACAATGCCCCGGGTGGTTCACCCATCGCATCGCAGCACTCCCCTGGCTGCGCGCGGACTCCGGAAATGTCATCCGGCATCTCCTCGGCCCCCGAACCGAAGAATCAGATGCACTCCAAGAGCTTCTCGACGCCGATTCCGCTGCCCACCTCATCGTCATCGACGATGCACACTGGGCCGATGACGCCTCGATCCGCGAACTCGCCACCATGGCGCGCCGGCTGAGCCGAGGACGCCTAGCCCTCATTCTGAGCGTGGCCACCGAGGACGGGTCCGCTAGCTCGCTACCGCTCACCCACATTGCTGACTATTCGATCAGCCTTCCGCCACTGACCCTGGCCGAGGTGCACGATGTGGGATATAACCTGCTCGGTATATCTCTTTCTGCCAGCATCTGCACCCGGCTGCTAGAGATGTCGGGTGGCAGACCAGGCCGGGTGCGCGAGCTGCTATCCACCCGAAACCTGGACTATTGGCGCAACGATGACGTTGCCATCCCAGTGCCGCCGAGCTGGCAGCAGTCCCTTGCCACGCGTACTAACGGGCTGTCGCCGCAGGCGCACTCCGTGCTCGAATGTTTAGGGGTTTTCCGCGATAGTTGCCCATTGGACCTGCTTCAAGAGCTGTCCGGGGACCGCGAACTTGAGGGAGTGGATGAGCTGGTTCACGCGGCAATACTGCACGTCTATCCCACTTCCACCGGCCTGCATGCCGCAGTGACAAATCCCACCGACACCGCAGTTATTCAGCAGCAACTCTCTCCCGGCAGACAAGCCCGACTACACGGCCTCGCCGCCGACTATTTCACGCGCCACAACAGCGACGATCAGGCGTTGATCCACCGGGCGTTAAGCGCCGTAGGCTGCCGCGATACCTACGCGCTCCTCCTCGCAGATCGCGGCACCAAACTTGGAGAGCTTGGCGCGTGGCAGCTCGCCCGACGCTACTTTGATGAGGCTGCGGCGCTTGCCTCGAATCAGCGACTGCGACAGCAACTGCGTCTCGACGCCGTCGAAGCCGTCATCTCAGCTTCAGACATCGCCTCTGCCAGTGTGCTGTCCTCTGGGGTAGATCCCCGCTTGAACAGCCAACGAGTCGATTCCATGCTGGGTGGAATCGCCGTGCACGAGGGACGCCGCGCTGAAGCAAAGTCACTGTTGGAACCCCTAGCAGAGCAGTTTTCTGACTTAGCTGCGGAAGATCCTGTTGTGGCCGCACGACTCGGAGTACGCATGACCTTGCTGTCTATTGCGGATTGGGACGCACCCGGTGTGGTGTCCTGGGCGGCGCGCACCCGCGAGGTGAGCCCTGCGGCTAATGAATCTGGCATTGAGGCAGCGGCGATCTCCCTGGTTGGCAGCGCCGCACTGTCGCGCACGCACGTCCCCGAGGCGCTGCGTTCTGCCGCGGATGCGCCCTTTCAGGCGCAACGCCTCAGCATGGCCCATGGTTGGGTCAGCCTGGTTTTTGATGACCCGATTTCGGCCCGAGACCTGCTGCGAGTGCGCTTCGAAGGAGAAGGCTCGGAGCGCATCGCGCTGTGGCAGGATGCCTGGCTAGCCCGCGCAAATTTCCTGCTCGGCGACTGGCCAGCAGCTTCCGCCGCAGTAGAACGCGGTCTGTTCCGGGCGGAACAATTTGGCATTCCACTGCTCAAGCCCCTCTTGTTGTGGACTGGCGCTCATGTTGCGCTCTATCGCGGTGATCGGGAACTAACGCGGTTCTATTCCAACCGCCTGGTCCTCGGCCAAGACTCCTTTGCCATCCAGCGCCTGCCCTCCCATATGAGCAGATTGGCTTCTGCCAGCCTCGCAAACGATGTCAGAGGAGCCGTGCGCGCAGGCGAACAACTCATGCAGATTCGCGCGTCGCTCTCGGACTATGCACCCGGCTTTTGGCCTTGGGAAGACGTCTTCGTCCAGGCATTGCTTCGCGACGGCCAAACCGAGCTCGCCACCACCCTGCTGGAGCAATTCGAGGCCGAGGCGTTGGAAACTGGCATCGCCTCACTCACCGCAAAACTCGCCGTACCGCGCGGAAATGTGCTGTTTCAGCAGGGGGAGGTTAGCGCAGCCATGCATTTGCTTGATGACGCCGTGGACTGCATCTCTGCACTCCCTCTCCCCGCTTATGAGAGCCGGATCGTCTTTGAATACGGGCAGCTGCTGCGCCGCTTTGGCCAGCGTCGCCGCGCGGATGAGATGTTTGGCCGAGCAACAGAGCTGTTCACAGAGATGGGGGCGGATGCTTTTGTGTCGCGCGCGCTGCGAGAGCGTCGCGCTGTCGGGCTCGGGCCTCGACATCACGCACCTGAGGAACTCACCCCACAGGAACTTGAGATTGCCCGGTTGGTCGCGCGGGGGGCGACCAACCGGGATGTGGCAGCGGAGTTGTACCTGTCGGTCAAAACGGTGGAATACCACCTCACCCGCGTTTATCGGAAGCTTCGGATTCGTCGGAGGAACGAGCTCCCTGGGGCACTGCGCCGGTTATGAGCTGGCTATTGGCCTAGGGTGCGGAGGTCCACTCCGGTTTCGGTGAGGGGTAGTCCGTCCGCGATCCAGTGTGGGCGAGCACTGTCTGCAACAGCGCTGGTGCCGTCGGCACGCACAACCCGCCACCAGCAAGTGATCCCGCCATAGTCCCGCATGATGCGGCCGACTTGTCGTGGCCCACAGCCGACGGCAGCGCCGACTTCACCATAGGTTGCCACTTGCCCACGGGGAATGGCGGAGACGTAGTCGACTACTGCTTCTGCCAGCGGTGTCACAGTCCAAACTGGCTGAGATCAATGCCCTGGAGCGGGTCTTCTTCTCTGCCTTCTTCCGTGGGTTCTGCGATCTGCGCCAAGGTGAGGGTGGCTCCCGTGGAATCTGCAATCAGAGCCATCCGGCCGAAGTCAGAGTCCCATGGTTCCCGAATGAGGGTGCCACCAAGCTCAGTAACCTTATTAGCAGCGTCATCGACGTTCGCGACTCCAAGGTAGGTCTGCCAGAAGCTCGGTACCTGGGGCGGGAACTGTCCCTTTGCATCCCAGATACCAGCGAACTGTGCGCCATCTTCCAGGGCGGTGGTGTAGTTGAACTCGTTGCCCTCTGCGATTTCGGAACCAAGAGCTTGGGTCACCCAACCAAAGAGTTCTTCATAGAATTCCACTGCTTTGCCATAGTTGGTGGTAGCGGTGAGTTCATGCCACACCGGAGTGCCTGGCTCGCCGCCTGCAACAAAGACTTCATCGGTGGCCAAGAGTCCAAAGACAGCGCCGGCTGGGTCAACACACAGCGCAATTTCTCCCCGGGAGACTTGGGCAGGTTCGAGGATTACACGGCCGCCGAGTTCAGCGACGCGCTCCACCGAGTTTTCTAGATTCTCGGTGTAGAAGTACGTCACCCACATATCAGGCATAGTGGCTTCAGTTTGGTGTACCAGTCCAGCCACCGGTAGCCCCTGGCAGCGGGCCATACGGTAGTCCTGTTCATCACCGATTTCCCAGCTCAGGATTTCTGAGTAGAAGTGGGAGGCTTTTCGGATATCCGAGGTAGACAGCTCCACCCAGATCGGCATTCCATGTCGTGCTTCAAAGGCGGGCATGGTTACATGTTCCTCCACTTCTCGTAGTCGAAATCGTCGTTGGCGGTTGCCTCATCGAAGAAGTCATCATCGTCCTCGCTGGCTACAACACGGGCGCAATTCTCGCCGAGACACACCACGTCTCCGTGGCGAAGGGTTTTTCCGCGGCGAGTATCCACTTCCCCATTCACAGTGATGTGGCCTGCAGCAATAGCTTCCTTAGCTGCCCCGCCAGTATCAACAAGGTTGGCCAATTTGATGAATTGACCCAGTTTGATGGTTTCGTCTTTGATTCCGACGTCATACATGGAAGGAAAGCTTACGCCAGTTTCACTGCGGTTCCAGTTGCGCTCACCATCAGCATGTTATTTGCCTGTCCCATGGTGGAGTAGTCCAGGGCAACTCCGACAACAGCATCGGCGCCGAGCTCCGCTGCCCGCTGCACCATTTCGGCGAGAGCGTTCTCTCGAGCTGCCTGGGCTTCACCTTCATAGGCTTCGCTGCGGCCACCGACGATGTTGCGCAGTCCGGCGGTGAAGTCCTTGAAAGCGTTGATCCCGACGATGGTCTCCCCGGCGACAACCCGAATGTACTGACCGATTTGGCGGCCTTCGATGTTATTGGTAGTGCTAACAATCACAGCTGATCCTTTGGTTTGATGGTCATGTTTTCAATATTGACGTGGGATGGCAGCGAAGCGACCCAACGCACGGTCTCAGCGATATCCGCTGCTGTCAGGTTGAGTTTGTCCGCGTAGACCTCCTCGGCTTTGTCAGCATCGCCTTTAAAGCGGATGAGAGAGAAATCGGTTTTGACGCGGCCGGGATCGATTTCGGTGATGCGCAGCGGAGTATCGATGGTTTCTTGGCGCAATACCGAAGTCATCGCGCGGACACCGAACTTCGCGGCGTTGTAGCCAGCGCCTCCCGGATACGGGTTCAGCGCGGCGACCGAGCCGACGTTGATGATCGTGCCGTCTGCGGCGATGAGCGCATCTAACAGAGCACGAGTGACATTTAACGTGCCGATGACATTGGTTTCATACATCCAGCGCCAATCATCCAGGTCTGCGTCCGCTACGGAATCGAGACCCTTAGCGCCACCTGCGTTATTGACCAGTAGATCCAGTTGCTCAATCTGTTCGGCCATGCGGGCAACGGAATCCAGATCTGTTACGTCGAGTTCAATGGCGGTGCCTCCGATTCGCTCCGCCACCTCTTTAATCCGATCAGCGCGACGCGCAGCGACGAACACGTGCCAACCGTCCTTGGCAAGTGCTTCCGCCGTGGCCGCACCAATACCGCTAGAAGCTCCGGTAACGAGTGCCGTCTTTTGGGTTGCTGCAGTCATAGTTCCTACAATAGATCGGATGCGCCGAGTACGCGGTTGTTTATCAAACCTGTAGCCTCCATGAGCGCAAAGCAGATGGTAGGGCCAACAAACTTAAAGCCTCGCTCCTTCAAGGCCCGCGCCATCGCCGCAGATTCTTTTGACACGGTGGCAGCCGTCTCCGCATGGGTTGGACGTTCCCAATCCGTGGGGGCAAAGGAGGCTAGGAAGGCAAGGAGACCGCCGTCGTCACGCAGTTCTTGTACCCGGGCGGCGTTGTGGACCGCGGCGCAGATCTTGTTTCGATTTCGGATAATTCCTGGGTTAGCTAGTAGTGTTTCCACGTCTTTGGCGTTGAAACCGGCAACGGTGTCCACGTCGAAATTGGCAAAGGCGGCTCGAAATGCTGGCCGTTTTTTAAGGATGGTTTCCCAGGACAGGCCAGCTTGAAATCCTTCCAGCACCAGCCGTTCAAAAGCCTCATTTTCAGTTCTGATGGGCCTGCCCCACTCGTTGTCATAATAATCACGCAGCAAGTCGGAAGACTGGGCCCACTGCGGGCGAATCCGACCATCAGTGCAGGAAACTAGGCCATGTTCATTAAGGGTTGTGTTCATGTCTGCCATGTTAGTGGGCGGGCGGGACCCCACCGCCTTCACAATTAGAACACGCGTTCCACCCCTTGAATCAATTAGCCAGCCGACAGGCTCGCCACAGCTTAGAATGAGTCTTACATCTAACGAAAGGCATTGACATGGGAATCATGGACCAGGCTAAGGACTTCGCAGAGAAGAACCCCGGAAAAGTCGACGAGATCATCGAAAAGGTCGGCGACATCGTCGACTCCAAGACGCAGGGCAAGTATGCCGACAAGGTAGACCAGGCCCAGCAAATGGCGAAGGAAAAGATGCACGGCCAGCACGCTGCCACGCCAGCCCAGGAAGAGACCCCTGAGCAGCCGCACTAAGCCTCATCGCACTACCGAGCCGCGACCGTTAAGGTCGTGGCTTTTTTAATGCCCTATCCAACGTCACCCAATCACAACCGCATTACGTTCCCGTTTCACTTCCATCGAGATTTGAGCAAAATACCAGCTCATGACCGCGCCGTCCCAAAGAGTAGGTGGCGATCTCCCGTCAGCGCCCCTAGCGTGGACCATGTACCAGTCATCCGAAACGAAAGGTAAGCACCATGAGCGTTTTTGATAAGGCAAAGGACATGGCAGCCAAAAACCCCGAGAAGGCTGACCAGGTCGTCGATAAGGCAGGCGATGCCCTTGACGCAAAAACCGGTGGCCAACATGAACACCACGTGGATCGCGCCCAAGATGCCGCCCACGACCACCTCAAGGGCTAAAGATTTACTTGGCGGATCGTAAAATTGATCCGCCCCTCCCGAATGCCGCAACCTTCCGGCGCTGTGCCGTCATACACCTTTGGCACGCCATGAAATGCTCGCCGATGCTCTCCACCAAACACGAGGAGGTCACCGGATAGCAGTTGAATTTCACACCACGGACGGTTGCGGTTTTCTGTATTACCCAGGCGAAACAGTGCCGAATCCCCGATTGAGATTGACACAATTGGTGCCTCCGATTCTTCCCCCGCATCCTGATGCATCCCCATCCTCGCACCCGGCGGGTAGTAATTGATCAGAAGCATCTCCGGCCGAAAGCGCCTCACCCAACCCGACAGTTCCGGCGCGCTTTTCGACGCCATCAGCAACCCTTGCCTGCCGAGCTGTCGCGCCCACTGCGGCATAGGCAACGGCGAGGGCTCATAGCTATTGAGATTGCCCTGCCAGCGATAGCCGAGTGGCTGCATATACACACTCATTTGTCCGGAAGGCAGCGTGGGGCGAGCCATGCCACGACTAACTTGCCGCGCAGCCTCGACTAGATCCGCCTGCATATTGGGGGATAAGTAAGCTGGCACATGCGCCACTCCTGCGGCAATACGCTTGGGTGGTCGTGGGAGTTCTGCAAATAAAGCTGGCACGGTGTTAGGATAACTGCCGACAGTTGTAGATATATCAACAAAGGATGAATTGATGAAGATCGCAGTAGTACTCGGCTCAATCCGCGAGGGCCGCTTCGGCCCCCAGGTTGCCAAGTGGGCAGTATCCAACATTGCCGGTGCCGAGCTGGTTGACCTCAAGAGCTTTAATCTGCCACTACTGACCAGCGCCCCACCAATGGCAATGAAGGGCAAGTACGACGTCCCGGAGCAGCAGGCGTGGGCGGACGCAATGTCCAAGTATGACGCCTACATTTTTGTCACCGGCGAGTACAACCACGGCATTCCGGGCGCCCTGAAGAATGCCATCGACTCACTCGGCGTCGAGTTGCAGGGCAAGAAGGCTAGCTTCATCTCCTACGGCTTCGATGGTGCTATTCGCGCCGTTGACCAGCTGCGAATCGTACTGCACAACTTTTCGATGAGGCTGCCGCGAGCCCAGGTTTCCATCAACCTCAACACTGAAATGGTCGATGGCACATTTGTGCCCGGCGACCACCAGATTGGCGCATTGACCCTAGCCGTCGAGCAGCTTAAGGCAGACTAACGCCAGTTCCCCCTTCAGGGACTGCTGCCGACTCACTCAAGCAATGCAGATCAGTTTGGCTGCCATCTGCACGCTTGCCGTTGACATATCGCTCCATCTGGACAGGTTCGCCGTCGCCAAGTGGATACAAGGCTTCCGTGTACGCCAAGGTCTCGCCGGAGTTGTCAAACATTGCAGCGAAGCTACTGGTCTCCGAGTATTCGCCACCGATTGGAATCAAAACGACGGTGAACTCACCGGCATCCGTTTTAGTCTTGTTGACGGTCGCATCCTCATACTTAAGTGAGTCCAAGCCAGAGTGGATAACGAGGCCATCGAGCTTGGCATCCTGATCTATCCGATCCAGCCATTGTTGCTTTTCTTCTTCCGACACTGGCTCAGAGGTCAAATTAGCTGGGCCTCCAGCATGACGGGCATGTGCGCACAACCCAGGCGAAATCGATTCAGCCCCTGGGGCTTCCGTATCGGCGAACGCTGGGTTAGTGCACGCTATCGCCCCAGCCGTAAACCCGGCAACCAGCAGCGCGGTTGAACGTTTGGCGGTCATAGCAATCCTTCCTCACTGTGGGTACTGACACTGCCACCACAACATGAGCACTATTGACAGTCAATACCTACAGCGGGTAGTTACCCAATCTTTATAGGCCGCCTTAGTTACCGCAGGAAATCCCTGTGGAGTGCACTGGACAATAGCCGTGTGGGTTTTTATACAAGTACTGCTGGTGCTCATCTTCCGCCAAATAGAAAGGCTGCATCGCAGTCACTTCCGTGGTGATGGGCGGAAAACCATGCTCAGCGAGCTTTTCGCCGTAACGCGACACAACATCCCGCACTACCTCCGGCTCATGCGTGCAAAAGATGGAGCGGTACTGCGTGCCGACGTCATTGCCCTGGCGGTATCCCTGCGTAGGGTCATGTGCCTCCAAAGCAAGGGCCACAATATCGCGAACGCTGAGTGAGTCGTCGAAAAGCACCCGCACCACCTCTGCATGGCCGGTGCGCCCAGAGCAGACCTCACGGTAGGTCGGGTTAGGAGTGAAGCCGCCAGCGTATCCGACCTCGGTCGAGACAACACCCGGGGTGTTCCACATGAGTTTTTCAGCGCCCCAGAAACATCCGATGCCAATCAAGACTTCCTTTCCATCTTGTCGCAACGGGGTGCCGAACACGGCGTGTGGTGCAGGATCAGGGTTCACCGGCATCGATCCGCCACGCAGCGCAGATTCGGGGGTGACCATTTCTGGTTTCGGCGCAAAGAGGAAGCCCATATACGACACTATATCGTTGCGAAATCCCCAATCGCGCCTATCATGGGGGTCACACCGTCAAACGAAAGGTTTTAAGCACATGGCTAAATACGAACTGCCACAGCTCGACTACGCATACGATGCTCTCGAGCCACACATCTCCGCTGAGATCATGGAGCTGCACCACACCAAGCACCATCAGAACTACGTCAACGGCGCAAACGCTGCCCTTGAAAAGATGGAAGCTGCACGCCAGGATGGCACCATCGGCGCAGTTGTTACTGGCCTTTCTAAGGACCTCGCTTTCAACTTGGGCGGCCACACCAACCACTCCCTGTTCTGGAAGAACCTGGCACCTAACGCTGGCGGCCAGCCAACCGGCGAGCTCGCGGAGGCTATTGACCGCAACTTCGGCTCTTTCGAAGCATTCCAGGCACACTTCGAGGCTGCTGCCCTCGGCCTGCAGGGCTCCGGCTGGGCAGTTCTGGCGTGGGACACCCTCGGCGAGCGCCTCGTTATCGAGCAGATGACCGACCAGCAGGGCAACCTCTCCATCGACCTGCGCCCACTGCTCATGCTCGACATGTGGGAGCACGCCTTCTACCTCCAGTACAAGAACGTGAAGGCAGACTACGTCAAGGCTGTCTGGAACGTTTTCAACTGGGAAGAAGTTGCCAAGCGCTTCGCAGCTGCTAAGTAATCGTTCTCGCCGACTCAACCCATCGCCCACCAGTGCTGTCCACTGCACGGGCGGTGGGTTTCGTCGTGGCTGGAGTACAAGCCAGCTGGGCTCGATCTCCAGTTCCGCAGGCCTTATTCGCTCACGCTCCCTAAACGAGAACTTGCATTTTCCCCAGCACGAACTGCCGGAACAGTTCCACCGGCGGTGCCTCGGCTAGCCCGGCGCGCCAGATCATGCCAATATCGCGCCCCTGCGTTGGTGTGAGAGGTACCACGGAAACACCCTCGGGGACCAGCGCCGAATCCCCCATGGGCAACAAAGCAACTCCCAGGCCAGCGGCCACGAGTCCAGCAACAGTTGTCATTTCCATTGTTTCAAAGGCGATCTTTGGCTCAAAACCCGCGTCAGCTGCCAGTCGATTTAGGATTATCTGAATGCCATAACCAGGCAGCATGCCGATGAACGGCTCATCCTTGGCTGCAGAGAGTTTGACCGCAGTCTTCGTGGCGAACTTGTGGCCGGCGGGAACTGCTAGGCCTAGTCGCTGCTGGGCCACCGTAGTCCAGGCGACGTCGGTACTGGCAGGCTCCGGGCTGACGAAGGCGAGGTCCAGGGCGTCGTCAAGCACTGCCTGCTCCAGCTCACGCGCGGGCCCCTGCCGGAGCTCAAACTGTACTTTCGGATAACGGGCGCGGTATTCGCGCAGGAGAGCCGGCACGAGCCAAGTACCCAGGGAATGCATGAAGCCAATGCGCACGGTGCCCAACTCGGGATCCATCAGGCGGTGGACTTCGCGGCTCCCTGCCTCGGCGGCCGAGAGGAGCGCGCGGGCATAGCGCTGGAAGGCACGGCCACGGGTATTAAGCTGCAGGGTTCGCCCGACGCGATCAAACAGCGTCGCCCCCAGTTCTTCCTCTAGGCGGGCAATGCGACGCGAGAGAGTTGGTTGGGGCACCCCCAAGCGAGCTGCCGTTTCAGTGAGGTGCCCGGACTCCGCCACGGCGAGAAAACTGGCGATGTCGCTGCTAGCGAGATTCAATTCATCCTCCGGATTAATTAGAGCCATTCTTCGCACTTTACTAATACAACCAGCATAGGCACGATGGAATCATGACGGGCATAAGGCGGACGGACGCAGCATACAAACGGGCAACGTGGGCGATGCTTGCCGTTGGGTTAGCCACGTTTAACGGACTCTACTGCACCCAAGCGCTCCTGCCGACCTTTTCAGAAGTTTTTAGTATCTCCCCCACCACGGCGGCCCTCACCATTTCTGCGGCGACCGGCATGCTCGCCCTGTGTGTGGTGCCGGCTTCAATCTTGTCGGAAAGGTTCGGCCGCGGCCGCATCCTAGCCGGCTCCCTGATAGCCGCCACCGCAGTCGGGCTGGTCATTCCTTTCCTCAGCGATCCAAACCTCATCATCGCCCTGCGCGGCCTCCAAGGAGCTTTCTTCGCTGGCACACCGGCGGTGGCCATGGCGTGGCTTTCGGAAGAAATCGATGCTCGCGATCTCGCCGGCGCTATGGGGCTATACATCGCGGGAAATGCCTTCGGCGGGCTACTCGGCCGCATCATCCCATCGACAATCCTGGAATTTGCTAGCTGGCGCTGGGCAATGGGCATCAACGCCGTGTTCGCTCTGACGATGGCAGCCCTAGTGTGGTTGCTACTCCCAGCACAGCAACATTTCCACGCCAAGCAACTACATGCCAAGGCTGAAGTGCAGGCCATGCTGGGACACTGGAGAAATCCACGGCTGGCAGCACTATTCATCCTGCCACTGCTAGCGATGGGGACCTTTGTTTCGGTTTACAATTTTCTTGGCTTTCGAATGATCCAACTATTCGGGCTCAGTGAAGGCCTTGTCGGACTGCTTTTCATCATGTACCTTGCGGGGACTTGGTCGTCGGCACGCGCAGGCTCGATGGTAAAACGCTGGGGCCGCGGACCAGTGGTGCTGAGTATGGCGCTGCTGATGCTGGCGGCCCTGCCAGTACTCAATTCAGGCCATCTGAGCGTGATTCTACTGGCGCTTTTCATTTTCACAGCCTCGTTTTTTGCGCTGCATTCGACGGCCTCGAGCTGGGTAGGCATCCTTGCCACTGAGCATCGTGCGGAGGCGTCCAGCATGTACCTGTTTTGTTATTACGTTGGCAGCTCTATCATCGGCTGGCTATCTGGCATGGTGATGCATATTGGCTGGTTCCAGTTCACGATGTGGCTCTCAGCGTTGACGGCGCTGATCGTTCTCATCAGCGCTTGGCTATGGTCGACCCGCGAGCAATCCGGCCAGGACTAGTCCAGGCTCAGGACCTTTTGCAATTCCTGGAACACCTCGGGCTGCATCACATGCGTGACAGTGCGACCTTCGCGTACCTTTCGTAGTAAACCTGCATCACTGAGCTTCTTCAGATGGTGCGACACCGTTGGTTGGGACAAATCAGTGCGCGACACCAAATCGGTTACGGAGAGCGGCCCGCAGCCGGCCGCTTCTATTTCAGACAGCAACTGAAGCCGTACTGGGTCCGACAAAACCTTGAAGAGCATGGCGTACTTTTTCGAGTCTTCTGCCGACAGTGGTCCATCACATAAGGAACAACAACCCATGACCACCAGTCTATATTGACGTCCGTCGATATAAAAGCTAGCATTTCATATCGATACCCTTCGATATGAAAGCCTGCCACAGATGTCTCTCCTGGACCGTTTCCTTCCCGCCTGGATCCTGCTCGCCATGGGTGCCGGCCTGGCGCTGAGCAACATATTTCCCCACTTAGCCTCCGCACTGAACTCGATGCACCTGGCAGGAATCTCGATCCCCATCGCGATCGGCCTATTCGTCATGATGTACCCACCTCTAGCTAAGGTGCGCTACGACAAAGCAAGCAAGCTCGCTTCTGACCGCCGCCTCATGATCGTTTCCCTGCTCCTCAATTGGCTCATCGGCCCCGCATTCATGTTTGCCCTGGCCTGGCTCTTCCTGCCCGACCAACCCGAACTACGTACCGGCCTAATCATCGTTGGCCTAGCCCGGTGCATCGCCATGGTCTTGGTATGGTCCGACCTGGCCTGCGGCGACAAAGAAGCTACCGCGGTACTGGTTGCCGTGAACTCAGTTTTTCAGGTTCTAATGTTTGGCATCCTCGGCTGGTTTTATCTCCAAATACTGCCTAGCCAACTTGGCCTGCCGACCACCTCTGCTGAGTTTTCATTTTGGACCATCGTTTCCTCGGTGCTGATTTTTCTCGGTATTCCACTACTGCTCGGAGCACTCTCCCGCGTTATCGGCGAGAAGCTTAAAGGTCGCGATTGGTACGAAAGTTCCTTCCTTCCCCAGATCTCCCCACTCGCACTGCTCGGCCTGCTGTACACCATTGTTTTGCTCTTTGCCCTGCAGGGCGAGCACATCGCCGAGAATCCCTGGGCGGTCGCTCGCCTCGCGGCGCCACTATTGTGCTATTTCTTCGGAATGTTTTTCATCGGCGTCCTTGCTTCCTGGCGCTCCGGGATGGGGTATGCCCAATCCACATCCGTGGCTTTTACTGCCGCAGGCAACAATTTTGAGCTGGCCATCGCGGTGGCGATCGGCACCTTCGGAGCCAGCTCCGGCCAAGCGCTCGCCGGAACAGTGGGGCCGTTGATCGAGGTGCCGGTCCTGGTCGCGCTGGTGTATGTCATGAAATCCCTCAAGCCCCGCCTCTACCCTCAGGAGTCTTAATATGAAGAAGGTTTTGTTTATCTGCGTGAGCAATGGCGGCAAGTCCCAGATGGCAGCAGCCCTGCTCCGCAAACATGCTGGCGATTGGATCGAGGTTCACTCCGCAGGCACTCACCCGGGAAGCACTCTCAATGAGGAGTCCGTTGCCGCCATCGCCGAAGTTGGCGCCGACATGTCACAGGAGACTCCGAAGCCCATTGACCCGCTGCTGTTATTGAATGCCGACCGAGTCATCGTTTTGGGCAAGCAGGCGCAAGTTGCTGGCACCGTAGAGTTGTGGGACACCATTGAGCCTTCACACGACGGCATCACCGGCATGGAGCGCATGCGCTTGCTTCGCGAGGACATAGACAACCGAGTGCGCACCCTGGCGGAAGAGCTAAAACAAGCTTAATCCTGTATGTTATATACATGATTAAAAGTGGGCGGAAGAGCTGGCATAAGACCGCAAGCAAACCGGTGTCGTGGTGGATGCTTGCCCTCATCATTGCTGGAGCTAGCCACATCCTCATCCCCGAATACCGGTGGATGCTCATCCACATGCTCACGCTGGGAATCCTCAGCAATTCCATCCACCTCTGGAGTTTTCACTTCACCGAAAAATGGATGCATGCGGACTTCAGCCAGTCACAGCGGCGCAGCTTCGTCGCTCGCGTTTACGCACTCAATGTAGCCTTCATCATCACCATCCTCGGTCGAGTGCTGGGACAATCCTGGCTAGTGGTCTTGGGGGCGAGCGCCATTGCTGCTCTCTTTGGATGCCACGCCATTGTGTTGGGCCGACAATTCCGACCTTCACAGCGTTTCGCTCACTCAATCGTCGCCTACGTGGCCTCCGCAATCTCCCTCGTTGCCGGCGCCATCCTGGGCGGACTCCTCGGGCTCGGCTATTCCGAGCTCTTGCCTGCACACCTGCTTCTCAACTTCGGCGGCTTTGTAGGCCTGGCTGCACTAGGCTCCCTGGCGGTGCTCTTCCCCGCCATGTGGCGCACCCAGATCAAATGGGACTTCACGCGCTGGTCGGTAGGGATCGCCATCGTGGGATTAGTGGTAGGCACCCTTTGGCTCACCCCAGGCCTATTGATCTACGCAGCTGCTTGGCTGCTGGCCCTCGTCGGCTTCCTGAGTAGTTTGGTGGCAGTGGCGCGCGATCCGCGTGACCGTGTCACCTTTGCCTCCGTATCTGCACTCGCCGCAATCTTGTGGCTCATCGGCTCCATCCTTGCGTTGGCAGCGGGCCACCTACCTGTCTTAGGCCTCGCGGTAGGTTTCGCGGCGCAGCTGCTCATCGGAACCATGAGCTATTTGCTGCCGACGACCATTGGAGGCGGCCCAACCGCAACCCGCGCCGGGATGCGCGTGATGAATCAGGCCGGACTGTTTCGTTGCACACTGGTCAACGGCGGGCTGCTGATCTGGATTTTCTCTTCTAATAGCTGGCTGAAAGTGGTGGCTTCCGCCCTAGTGTGCCTTTCACTGGCATATCTAGTGCCAGCCACCCCGTGGGCGGTGAAGGCACAACGCACACTCATGGCCCACAAGGATAAACCCCTGGCCACGCCCGATACCGCACCCCGGTGGCATCAGATCACGGCGGGCATCGCCGTCCTCACTGCCGCCGCAATGCTCCTTAGCGGCAACCCAGGTCCGCAACCGGCCAGCACCGCTGCGGGCGCGGAAACCGTGCGGATGGACATCACAATGAACCAGATGAGATTCCATCCGAGTTCGATCACCGTTCCGGCCAATAGTCGGCTAGTACTCACGCTAAAGAATGAAGACTCCATGGTGCACGATCTGGTATTCCCCAACGGCGCGACCACTGGCAGGTTAAACCCCGGCGAGACTGCGGAACTCGATGCCGGTGTCATCACCGAAAGCACCCAGGCTTGGTGCTCTATCGCTGGCCACCGGATGCAAGGCATGACACTGGATGTGCTGACCGGGACCGCGCCGGCTGAGCAGCAAGGCCAGCAACAACCGCACCAGCAGCATCAACATCAGGCGATGGCAGCTGCGGGCGTCGGCAAGCCACCTGCGCACACCATCGACCCGGTGGTGCCACCGAGCACCGTGCATGACATCACTATCAACGTCGAGGAGAAGGTCATCGACGGCCGCGCCCGGTGGACTTTCAACGGCGATATGCAGGGCCCTACCTTGCGCGGAAAAATTGGCGACGAGTTCCGGGTGAAGTTCGTCAACAACGGTTCGATGCCACACTCCATCGATTTCCATGCCGGCCTCATTTCCCCTGATGAGCCGATGAAGAGCATCAACCCTGGCGAGTCTCTGCAATATAATTTCCGTGCGCACCACTCTGGAATCTGGCTGTACCACTGCGGCACGATGCCAATGTCCATGCACATCGCTGCCGGCATGTTCGGCGCAGTGATCATCGATCCACCAGACCTCGCACCCGTCGATCATGAATACCTCATCATCCAATCGGAGCTCTACGGCAGCACAAACGATCCCACCAACCCGGTCGACGCCACCAAGCTAGCCGCCGGCACACCAGACCGCGTCATGTTCAACTCCGTCGAGGACCAGTACGTCAGCAACCCGCTCCGCATGCGGGCAGGCGAGACCGCGCGCTTCTGGCTTCTCGACGCCGGCCCCAACAACTCACTCAGCTTCCACATCGTTGGCTCACAGTTCCACACCTCCTACAAAGAAGGGGCCTACCTGCTCAAAGACAGTGACACGGGTGCCTCACAAGCCCTAGATCTATTAGCGGCGCAGGGTGGTTTCGTGGAAGCCCGCTTCCCAGAGCCTGGCACCTACACGATGGTCAACCACCAATTCATTGATGCTGAGCGCGGAGCCCGCGGCAAAATCATCGTGGAATAGCAAAGTAGATCCCGGCGTGCAGAGAGCACCCGGGATTAAACTGCGCCTCGCACGCCGGACACCGCGGGCCATACTCCTGGTAACTCATGCGATGCCCACACACGCCGCATTCAATGGCAGGCTCATCCAACGGTATCTGCCCAAAGGGGTGAGCCGACTCCGCCGCATGGCACAAGTGACATGCCCAGTAGTCCCCGCATACGCTGCACTTATTGGCCACCACGTCCAGTTCCGAATGGTAGTGCTCGCAGCGCCCGTGTTGGTCAACCAGCAGCCCGCGGATCAAAAGATCACCGGCTCTCGCGGGACCGCGGCAGGGTCAAACTGGGCAAGCAGTTCCTGCGCCGAACCGGGCTTCAAACCGAGCGATGCCGCGAGCTTATGCATGGCAAAATCGATACCCATCTCCCGCAGCGTCACAGCGCCATCGCGCTTAGCCAATCGTTTTCCCGCCGGGGAGAGCACCAGCGGTACGTGTACATACTCCGGCACCGGTAGCCCGAGCAGACTGGCCAAGTAAGCCTGGCGTGGCGCGCTGGACAGCAGATCATCTCCCCGAACCACCTGATTGACTCCCTGGTGAGCATCGTCGACGACCACCGCCAGGTTATAGGCCCAGTCGCCATCTCCACGCCGCAAAATCATGTCATCCACGTCACCGGAGTATTCACCAACAAAATAGTCGTGCACCGTGAAGGAACTCACAGCAGATCGCAGCCGCAATGCTGGCGCTTTGTCTAGTTTTGGCACCGCCCCGTTGCGGCAGGTCCCAGGATATGAACCCGGTATGGCGTGCGGCGCGCGGGCAGCCTCCTGAATATCCTTCCGGGAACAGAAGCATTCATAGGTGGGCAGTGCCGCCAGGGCCGCGGAATAGGCTTCCGAACGCGTCGACTGGTACAGCACCTCGTCATCCCAATCCAGGCCGATAGCTGCGAGATCTTCCAGCTGGCGGGCGGCGGATGCGGCAGAGGAGCGCCCCGAATCGACGTCTTCAACACGGATGAGAAATGAACCGCCGTCGACACGCGCAAACAACCAGGCCAGCAGTGCGGTGCGCAGGTTCCCAAAATGCAGATCACCACTGGGGCTAGGTGCGTAGCGTCCGATCATGGTAATTAATGCTAGTGAATACTTCTAAGTCTGGGGAGGGCGCAGCCTCTTTCGAACAAGCTGCGTCCGTTCATACACCCCGCCACATCACTGTCCAGCGTTCCTTCTACCCGATGCTGCTCGCGCTCTTCGTCGCGATCTTCATCATTTCCAACATCACCGCCTCTAAAGGCGTAGCCTTCGGTCCCATCATTACCGACGGCGCCTTCTTCCTCTTCCCCATCGCCTACGTCATCGGCGACGTTCTCTCCGAGTGCTACGGCTTCAAAGCCACACGCAACGCCATTTGGACCGGCTTCGCAGGTATGCTGCTCGCCGTCCTCGCCTTTTATATCGCCATCGCCCTGCCACGTGCGGACTTCTACGAAGGCCAAGATGCCTTCGCCACCACGCTCGGCCTGGTGCCACAGATCGTCTTGGCCTCGCTCGCCGGATATCTGGTCGGCCAGCTCCTAAACTCATTCACCCTGGTGAAGATGAAAGCGAAAACCGGCGAGAAGTCCCTCTGGGCCCGGCTGCTCTCCTCCACCGTCGTTGGCGAATTCGGCGACACCCTGATTTTCTGCCTCATCGCGGCGCCTGTCATCGGCATCAGCACTATTGAAGATACGGTGAACTACACGATCGTCGGCTTCCTATGGAAGACCGCCGTGGAAGTGTGCATGATGCCAGTGACCTATGCGGTTATCGCGTGGGTGAAGAAGAAAGAAAACTACTAGCGCGTCACAACGGGGCATCCGAGCGTTCTAAGAAATCCCTAACCGCAGCCGTCGCTCGGCAGTCATCTTCGTTGTAGTTCAGCAACGCTGTGCGGGCTGCCGCGGAGCCGGCAGCAGCGTCCAGAAATAAATTCACCGAGCTTTCCCCGTCGACGTCCCCGCTGTAGTGATAACCCGCAGCAGGGGCCACCACTTTCAGGCCAAGTCCGAAGGGGCCGATGAGCTGCGCGCGCACGAGCTGGAAAACATCAACCCAGTATCCGGAATTGATAAATTCTTCCACCTCGGCCACGGTTGGCACACCGGGTTGCCCGGCGAATCGACGAGCTGAGGCGCGCATCCAGTGGTTTTCGCCATGCGCGGAGTAGCAGAACGCGCCGAAGGTCTGGCCGTTAGCTGTTGCCGTAGCGCGGGTATCGCATAGATAAGTCCAAAAATCGGCGAATGCGTTTGCTTCCTCGGCGAGCGACCACGCGGTAAAAGCGTGATACGCAGAACCATCCCACGCACCCCAAAGGTAGGCACCCTGGTCAAGGTATGCCTCGAGGTCGATGAATAGCTCTACATCGAATCGTGGAGCGCTCAGCAAACCCCGCGGAACTACCGTCTGACCGGAGCGAAAAGCCGCAGCTAGCAGCGAGGCTTCACCGAGGTCCGCCTCGATAAGACCGCCGACAGTGTGGATGCCACGTTCCCGATACGGGTTGGCGCGGTCGCCGGGCAAAAGTAGCGAGATGTCATCGGCCCGCTCTAGTTCAACAGAACACAGCGGCCAGTAGCGGCAGGAATCGCATTCCTTCACTCTGCGAGGGGCACGCGGCGTTTCCACCTGGAGCGCGCGCGTGAGAGCTTCATCCAGCGGCGCGAGGGGTTCTAGGAACGCACGGGTGCGATCTTGGCCAATCGTGCCACCCAGTCCGCAGGACAAATCCATCTCAGATAACGCTCGGCCAGCTAATGCAAGCCGATATGTATCCAAAGCGTGATGTCTGATCTTAAATTCGCCGGTCAGAACACTTCCGAGGCCTAATCTGGGCACTGCGAGGTAGCGCGCCTGCACCCCGGAGTGATTCCGGGCTGCGCGGTGGTTACTCACCATGATCGGAAGGTAGCCATCTTCGAATGCCACGAGGATATCCACTGTGATCTGGAACCTGCCCCATTCGAGCACCGCCTCGGTAATCAGCGTGTCCCCAGCAGCTAGGCATTCGAGGGTCTCAAAATAGGATTTACCTGCGCTAACTCGTCGAAAATAGCGAGCATCCCCCATGGCCGGGGACTGTGGCAGAAGGTTGTGTACGGCGGCGAGGGCGGCGTCGATACGCGCGGCGCGGGCCTGGGCTGCTTCCGTCGGCGGAACGTCGGGGTGCGCAGCGCGTTGCACCGCGCGGTATCGGCAGCCGACCAGTTCGCTCGGGGAAGTCACGATTAATACTCTGCCATGAACGCGCGTTCCGGGACAGGTAGGGTGGTTAAAAGAAACCAACGTAATCCGAGGAGTAAACCATGGGCGTTTTTGAGTCGATCCGCAAGGCACGCGCCAAGACCAAGGCTGAGGTCAAAGCCGCAAAGGCGAGGGCTAAGGCCGAAGTTAAGGTGGCGCAGAAGGATCGCATCCGCCAGCAGAAGCTGCTCGCGCAGCAGGAGCACAAGCTGATCAAGGCTGAGCAGAAGGGCTTGAAGGCTAAGCGCAAGCAGGAGATCAAGCTGGCCAAGACGGAATTGGCAAAGCGCAAGGCGGGTAAGGTCAATAAGAACAATGTGCAGCGTTATGTCGGTGTGGCACGCATGCTGGCTCCGCTGGTACTGCCACTGATGTACCGTGGCATGACTCAAGCTCAAGAGCTGGTGAATAAGCAGCGCGCGCAGAAGCACGGCGTGACCGCGGCTGAGATGTCCCAGTTTGCGGGCCATGGCGCTTCGCTCAAGGCTCGCATCACCGGCCTGCGCAAGAATGTGGACGAGGCTCCACTGCCACGCGGTTTCAAGCTTGATGCCAACGAGCGCCTTGATGAGCTGGATAAGGCCGTGGACAACGCCGAGTTCATGACCCCAGAGCAGCGCCGTCGTGCGCATCGCTCTATCACTTCTGACCTCGACATGGTCGCTGGACAGATCCAAGAAAAGCTTGTTTGATCTCTCCGTCATCGGCGCTGGCCTGCCGGTTCTGCAACGAATCGACCAGCTAGCGCCGCTGCTTGACGACGCCCACCGCGCCGTCATCCAAGCACCGCCTGGCACGGGCAAGACTACGTTGGTGCCGCCGGCGGTGTTTAATGCTGTCGGCGGGCGTGTGATCGTTGTGGCACCGCGACGTGTTGCAGTACGTGCTGCTGCGGCGCGACTGAGTGCGCTTTCCGGCCTGCCCATCGGCTACGCCGTCCGTGGCGCTTCCCGACCTTCCAAGCTTGTCGAATTTCTCACCCCGGGTGTCCTGCTGCGCAGACTCCTGCACGATCCCTTCCTCGAGGGCGTCTCCGCAGTAGTCCTCGACGAAGTTCACGAACGCGGCCTGGATACTGACCTTGTGCTCGGCATGTTGCTCGAGCTCACCGAACTGCGCGAGGACCTCGCCCTAGTCGCTATGTCCGCGACCATTGATGCCTCCCGTTTCGCAACCCTGCTTGGCGACGCCCCGATCCTGGAAACCCCCGCGCTCACGCACCCACTCGACATCCGATACCAACCAATCTCGGGTCGCCTCGCCGGGAAACGCGAGTTCTATGCTGCGTTGGCGCGGCTGGCCGCTTCCCATGTCGGACCACATTCAGTGCTGGTCTTTGTTCCGGGCGTGCGCGAAGTGAACCTAGTCTGCTCGGCGATCGATGCCATACCGCTGCACGGCCGGCTCTCTCCCGCCGAGCAGGATGCAGCGCTGTCGAACGACTCCCCGCGGGTAGTGGTGGCAACGAATGTCGCTGAGTCCTCGCTTACTGTGCCCGGTGTCCGAGTGGTCATTGATTCCGGCTTGGCCCGCGTACCCCGGCGCGATCGTGCACGCGGAATGACCGGGTTGTTGACCTCCTCCATCGCCCAGTCATCAGCAGACCAACGCGCCGGCCGGGCCGGACGTGAAGGCCCCGGGCTGGTGATCCGCGCTTATTCTGCTGCGGAATATGCAGCATTTCAGCCTTTCAGCACCCCGGAGATTTTGTCGGCAGACCTCACCCAAGCGGCATTGTTCATGCATTGTTGGGGCTCTCTGGAGCTACCGTTGCTGGATCAACCGCCGGCGACTGCCTTGGCGGATGCGGAAGCGGCATTGCGTGAGCTCGGTGCGCTCGCCCCCAATCTGACAGATCTTGGCCGTCAGCTCGCGGCGCTACCGCTGGAGCCTCGCCTCGGGCGAGCGCTGCTTGCTACTGGTGATGTTGCAACAGTAGCTTTGCTCTCCGACCAGCCCTCCGGCGACATCTCTCGTGGCCACGCCCCCGCCCAGGAGGTCCGTCGACTGTCTTCCTTGGTCTCGGCAGGTCCACGCAATCCCGGACTCACCACGGCGCTGGCTTATCCGGAGTGGATCGGCCATCGAGTTGGGCCGGACACCTATTTGCTTGCCTCCGGCACTCGCGCGACCTGCACAGATGTCCACGACGAGTGGATCGCTTGTGCTGCCGTAACGCGTTCCGCCACCGGTGGCGTGATCCGTGCGGCTACTGCGCTGCCCTTCGACGATGTGTTGGCGGTGCTGAGTGTCTCTGAGGAAGACTCGGTTCTGGTGGAAGACGGCAAGATCAAGGGAGTTCGGGTGCGCCGCGTGGGCGCAATCCCGCTCTCGTCCACCCCGGTCCGCTTGGAATCAGGACAGGTACAGCAGGCGTTGGCTAATGCGGTGCGTAGCTCTGGGTTGGGAATACTGCGTCTGTCTGCCGGTTTTACTGCGCTGCGGGAACGATTGGCGTTTCTACATGAGCACCTCGGCGCCCCCTGGCCCGATGTTTCAGATGCATCGTTGCAGGACCGGGTTTGTCAATGGCTGGGGACGTCCCTAGAAATTGGCGCCGCCGCTTTGCAACCGTTGTTGCCGCGGCCTGAGGCTTCTCGGCTCGCGGAGCTTGCCCCGGAACGGCTTCAGGTGCCAAGCGGGAATACCCACCGCTTGCACTATGACACGGGAAGACCGGTGTGCCAGGTGAAGTTGCAGGAGTGTTTTGGCCTTGACAGTTCTCCGGAAGTTTGTGGCGTTAAGGTGCAGTTTCATTTGTTGTCTCCTGCGGGGCGTCCGCTCGCAGTGACTGATGATTTAGCTAGCTTCTGGTCCGGCCCTTACGCGGGCGTGCGCGCCGATATGCGGGGCCGCTACCCCAAGCATCCGTGGCCGGAGGATCCGTGGACGGCGCCAGCGACAGCACGTACTAAGAAGCGAAGCCGTTAACGTCCCACCAAATGTAAAGCACACTTGACGTAAAGCTCGTTTTACATTTAGAGTGAGGGTATGCACAAGACAACCTTTGGAAGAATGCGCGGCGGACATTCCACCGCGACCCTATTAACTCTGTCCACCACCATCGGCTTGAGCATCGCCGCCGCACTAGGTTGGCTAATGTCCCAAAACTACCCAGACATTGCACTCTGGCTAGCTCTCCTCATCGGCATCGCCTGCATGGGTCCTGTCCTTTGCGTTGGCACATGGGCACTGCTGGTGGATCTTTCTACCCTGAAAGGTCGCGCCGAGCGCATCGACGACAGCGTAGAAAACCACTGGTCTCATGATGCCGCCGCCGGTACCGGCACGGACCTGTTAATCGTTCTCGGCCTACTAACCACCGTGGTAAACGTTGGCCACCTAGAGCTCCCGACTAACCATCTAGTCCTCGCACTCCTCATGATTGGCATGTTGAGCTTTGGCATCCGCTACACCATCGCTAAACGGCAAGGGAGCTAACGCATGAAGTACGAAATTGTGCATGGAGAGACCGAATGGCTCATCCGAAAACTCTTCATCGAGCGCAAGGAAAAATAATTGCGCAACTTCCTCCCCGAGGCCCGCAAGCAGCGTGGACTTTCCCAGCTAGCGCTTGCCGACGCCATTGGCGTTTCTCGCCAGACCATCATCTCCATCGAGAAGGGGCGTTTCGACCCTTCCCTCCCCCTCGCCTTTGATCTCGCAAGGTTCTTCAATTGTCCGATCGAGGACCTGTTCCACCCAGGAGAAGCCTAGATTTGGAAATCTTCCCCGCCATTCCACGATTTTTCACCCATTTAGCGAGTGAAATCTCCGGAAGGCGGGGAAGATTTTCCTGCCGTAAAACCACCCCAACACCCACGTCATCCCAACGGCATAACCAGCAAGAATATCCACCGGTCGATGCACTCCCAAGTACAGACGCGAATATCCCACCAAAGCCGCTAGCCCTATTGCAAGCACAGCAACCCACCACCGTGGCCACAACAAGACCAGCACACACGCTAGCGCTGCAATCGCGGTGGCATGGCCACTCGGGAAGGAGTAGCTAGGCTCAAAGACCATGGCGTCCTCCGGACGCGGAACCGCAAAAAGAGGTTTGAGTAGGTGCGTTGTGAGGCTCGCCAAGGCCACGGGCAGGGCTAGCCAGGGACGTCGACAAGCAGTCGCGAGCAGCACCGCATACACCAACACCGCCCAGGGTTGGAAAAGAAGGGAGATCAGCCCCATTGCTGCCAGCTGAGATAAACGCTCATGACCACGACCATGGTCAGGAGTGCGATTCGAATGAGTTTTGCCCCGCCACCCAATACTGTTCGGGCACCGATTTGGGCTCCGATCACGTTTGCTACTGCCAAGCCCAATCCGAGTTCCCACCACACGTGCCCGTGGAATGCGAATACTGCTAGCGCGCCAAGATTAGTGGCTGTATTAACAATCTTGGTGAGAGCGGCCGACTGCAGGAAGTTTCGCGACAACACCGCAGTGAAGATCATAATCAAGAACATTCCGGTGCCAGGACCGAAAATCCCGTCATAGAAGGCAATGGCAGCGACCGCGCAAACCACAATTATCCGCCGCCACAGCCCTGGCGCTTTACCGTCCGACTCTTGCCCAAAGGACGGTTTGAGGGCGACGAAGATGCCGACCAACACCATCAAAGCAATCACTATCGGGCGCATCACCTCCTTGGAGATGAGAGATGCGGCTAAGGCCCCGAAACCAGCACATACAAAAGCGACAGGCAGATAAATCGCAACCAGGCGGCGATCGACTGCTACTTTTCTGGTCATTGTCCACGCTGCCGATGCGGTTCCGACGACGCTCGACAGCTTGTTGGTGGCCAACGCTACGGCTGGATTCATGCCAGGAAACGCAATCATCAGCATTGGAATCTGGATCAGCCCACCGCCACCAATAACTGCGTCTACCCAACCGGCAATGCCAGCGCCCAAAAGTAACATCAGCAATTGCTGAATTTCCATCAATTCGCCCTCTTTAAATTCACTATTCGGAGCACCTTACTGTAGTGCCGTTGACAATTTCCCTGGAAATCTAAGCGACTTAGCTCTCTTTTCACTCCCAAATGGTCAGTTGTCACAGAACACATTGACGGCACAAGTTTACGGGGCCAAAGTCAATATTGGATACATTCATTCACTATCCGACTTGATTCAGATCATTCCGTGAATGGATTTCGACCATTTGAGCCCGACCCAGTTCTTTTGAGCCTGCCCTAGTCCTCGAAACCCATTCCACAAATTGGAAGGTTGCCCCCAATGAGCACACACACGAGCGCAAGCTTGCAGGGAAATGAGGTCGAAGAAATATCATGATGATCGCACTTCAATTTGCAGTTGTTCTATTTTTCATTCTCATCGGCGCCCGTTATGGAAGCCTCGGAATCGGTCTCGCCGGTGGCGCCGGCGTAATTGTCCTGGGTCTCCTAGGGCTGAAGGTAGATCCAGCTACTGGAATTCCTTGGTCCGTGTTGGGCATCATCATGTCGGTCATCATGTGCATTTCGGCGATGGAAGCCGCGGGAGGCTTAGACTACCTGGTTTCCATAACCGAAAAGCTGCTGCGCAAAAACCCAAAGCGCATTACGTTCTACGGGCCAATTGTCACATATTTGATGACCTTGTTCTGCGGCACCGGGCACGTGGCGTTTTCCTCACTTCCTGTGATCGCAGAAGTTGCCAAGGAAATGAATATTCGTCCTTCTAGGCCATTGTCCATCTCTGTCGTAGCATCGCAGGTCGCTATCTCCGCATCACCGCTTTCAGCTGCAATGATCGCCATGCTCGCCGCAACCGAGCCTTTGGGCGTTGACTACCTGCAAATCCTGGCAGTAGCAATCCCAACCACATTCATCGGCTGCATGGTTGGCGCCTTAGTCGCCTCAAAGCTAGGTTGCGAACTCGAGGATGACCCGGTTTACCAAGAGCGCAAGGCCGCTGGGCTGATCAAAATGCGCGGCGAAGGCACTTACGATATCAAGCCGGGCGCGAAACTCTCGGTCGCAATTTTTGGCATCACTTTGGCCATCGTGATGGTCTACGCAACCATCATCTCCGACTCCGTGGGCCTCATCGAAAAGCCGCCACTGGGCCGCGATGCTGCAATTATGACCTTCATGATGGCTGGCGGGCTAGCGATCGTAGCCTTGACTAAGGTTAAGCCTGCTGCCATGTCGACGATGTCAACTTTTAAGGGTGGCATGAGTGCTGCTTCTTGTATCCTCGGCGTCGCATGGCTCGGGAACACATTCGTCAACGGCCACATTGAGCAGATCAAGAGCGTGGGCAGCAGCGTAGTCTCTGACCAACCATGGCTGCTTTCGGTGGTGCTCTTCTTCGCATCTGCGCTGCTTTACTCACAAGCAGCATGTACTGCCACGCTGATGCCGCTGGCACAACAGATTGGTGTTGCCGCTACTACGATGCTCGCATCGTTCCCAGCAGTGACCGGCCTGTATCTCCTGCCGACTTACCCAACTACTGTTGCAGCGGTTGAGCTTGATGACACCGGCTCCACCCGCATCGGCAAGTACGTCTTCAACCACCCGTTCGTCTTACCGGGTATCACGTCCGTGGTAGTGGCTGTCCTCCTGGGGTTCTTGCTAGCCCCACTGGTCGTGAGCTAGATGCGGCCCGTCACTCGGCCACCGCTGATCGGCATCCTCGGTGGAATGGGTCCAGCCGCTACTGGTGAATTCCTGTTGGAACTCACCAGAGCCACACCAGCCGAGGTGGATCAAGATCATTTCCACACGCTGATTGACTGTGACTGCTCGATCCCAGACCGCACGACAGCAATCCTGAATCACGATGATGGGCCGTTGGAACCAATCCGTCGCGGATTGTTCTTTCTGGAAGAAGCAGGCGCAGATATCCTTGCCGTGCCATGCAATACTGCGCACTACTTCATCGATCAGTTTCGAGACGAACTATCAAGACCGCTGGTACACATCGTTGATGAAACCATTGCGAGTGCGAAAAGCCTATGTCCGGAAGGGGCTTGGATCACCGCAACGACGGGGACCATGAATACCCAGCTGTACCAGCGGGCAGCGGCTGAGCAGTCCTACGTATTACATTCTCCGCCAGCAGATTTACAGACTGAGATCATGAATACCGTAGGTCTGGTGAAGGCTAACAAGCTGGATGAAGCTGGTCGTTCCTATCGCGCAATTGCAGATCAACTCTTTGAGTTACGGCAGTTGCCGCTACTCACCGCATGCACAGAACTGCCGTTGGCCTTCAATCATTCCGGGCTGCCAACAGAGCGGGCGGTGTCATCGCTGACCGCATTAGCTCAAGCAGTTGTTCGGGAGGCCCAAGCCTGGGGATAAGGGGATCCCCACGAGCCCCCCTTGGGTAAGGTGGCCTAAGCTTTGCTTAGGCCACCTTTGGCATACGCAGGTAGAAATTCCATCAAGATCCAGAAAAGCACTCTCATGACCCTTTCGAATCCGGTTCGCTGGACCGTGGTGGTACCGGCAACCATCGGGATCGGGATGCTCTTTGATTACCTGCACGTTCCTGCTGGCTGGATTCTCGCGGCAATCCTCGCAGCCGCCGGAATGTCTATCTCCACCGGCCGCGATCTCCCCGTACATCGAATGGTCAGCCGCGTCGGCCGAAACCTCATCGCAATTATGGCAGCGGCACCCATCGTGGCGGCGGATCCGGTAGAACTCACCCACTTCATCCTCCCTGGACTCGCGATGGCGGTGATCACCATCGGAATCGGCATCGTCGGTGGCCTCATGCTCGCACGCTCCACGCCAGAGATCTCGCGAGAAACCGGCGTGCTCTCCATGCTCGCTGGTGGCGCCTCGGTCATGCCCGTGCTAGCCCAGGAACTGGGAGCAGACTTTCGCTACGTCACCCTCACCCAATACTTGCGACTGCTAGCGGTTACGGTCACCCTTCCACTGTTGGTTCCGCTCATGGATGTGCCCCGTGGCGGGGTAGATCACCTGCAGATCAGCTATGACCCCGTCGCGTTGATCGTCATCCTCGGCATCATTGTTGTCGGTGAACCGCTGGGCAAGTTCCTCCGACTGCCAGCACCTACGATCCTTGGCTCCATGTTGCTGACGATTGTGGCCGCGCAGTTCTTCCCCGACCCCGCGGCGCTGGCTTTGCCACCTGTGCTGAAGATTGCCGCATTCATTGCCATCGGTTGGGCAGCTGGTGGTGCACTCTCCGTACCGGCGCTCAAGCTCTTCGCGAGCCAACTACCCGCCACGTTCCTCTTTATTTTCATCCTGCTCGCCGCCAGCGCACTCGCAGCATTTGGCCTGATGTTCTGGCTCGACACCACCTACTTCGAGGCCTATCTCGCCGCCAGCCCCGGCGGCTTGGAGACCGTGCTTGCGCTTGCCGACGAGTTTGGCGCAGGCCCCTCCATTGCCGCCATCCAAGTCATTCGCCTGATAGCGATCCTGCTGGTTGCGGGCTATCTGCCCAAGATTCTCAAGTGAAGTCTTAGCCCAGCAGTTCTTGGCGGAGAATCCCCATCGGGATCGAACCGTGTGCGAGCGCCTTGGTGTGGAAGTCTGAAAGAGACATTCCACTAGCTGTGGCATCATCGCGCAACTGCTCCCAGAGCCGCTGGCCGAGAGCATAGGAGGGTGCCTGACCAGGCCACCCCAGGTAACGGTTGATTTCAAATTCGAGGGCACCGGGGCTCATCACGGAGTTTTCCCGGAGGAAGTTCCGTGCGTAGGAAGCATCCCAGCAGGAGGTCCCTTCGGGAACCTTCTTCCCCAGGTGCACGCCAATGTCCAAGACGACGCGGGCGGCGCGGAGGCGACTGGCGTCGAGAAGCCCCATGCGGGTACCGGGATTGGCGTGGTAACCGAGGTCCTCCATGAGTTGCTCGGCGTAGAGCGCCCAGCCTTCGCCGTGCCCGGAGTTCCAACACACTACTCGACGCCACAGATTGAGAGGCGCGAGCAGGGCGGATCCGATTTGCAGGTGATGTCCGGGGACTCCCTCGTGGAAAACCGTGGTGAGCTCCTGCCACTTATGGAAGGTGGTCTCCCCTGGCACTACAGACCACCACATTTGGCCTGGGCGGGAGAAGTCGGCGGCCGGCGGGGTGTAAAAGATTCCGCCCGTACCTGCCTTGTCGATGCAGCACTGGATAGTGCGCAGCTGCTCGGGGATCTCCATATCGAGGGTGTCGATCACATTATCCGCCACGGTCTGCATCCATTGCTGCAGCTCATCGACGCCTTCGATCGTGTAGTCCGGTTCCTTGTTGAGGCGGGAGGCCGCTTCGGCGACTGAGGTTCCCGGACCATAAAGCTCTGCAGCGAGCTGGCGCTGTTGCTCCGAGATCTCCTGCAAGCGGTGCAATCCCCACTCATATGCTTCGTCGAGGTCCACCGCAGCGCCGACGAACTCGTGGGAGAACAACTCGTAGCGTTCACGGCCCACTGCGTCATTGCTGGGGGCGTAGCTGGCGAGGTGCTCCGAGAGCCAGTCCGCCATCGTTGAGAAAGCTTCCTTGGCCACGACGACCTCTGCTTCTGGAGCGCCCAAGGTATCTAGGAAAGAACTCGCGGCGGCCAGATTGTTGCACTCGGTCACCAGCAGGTCGATCTGACGCAGCGCGGCCACCCGCCCCTGCCCTGCGGCTAGGGCCAGCGACTCACGATAGCCATGGAGTGCCGCCGGAACTTTAGCCAGTCGGGAGCGAATAGCATCGGGGTCTGACATGAGAGAAAATGTATCGCGGATGGTTTGCACCGGGGAGGCGATGTTATCCAGTTGCGCGTAGCGTTCCGCCCGGTGGTGCAGATCCAGTTGTAGGCAGAGGCGATCCCGGAGGACGGCTGCCGTGACGTTGTCGACGTGGTCGAAGTCGTCCTCGTCATCATTGTCATCGGTTGCGTCATCGAAGGCATCTACGTCAGCCAGGAGGTCTCGGTCCAATTCAGCCAGTCCGTCCCAGTAGGCCGGAGAGAAATCTTGGAGCTCGCCTTCGTGCCCTGCGATACCCCACGCGGTGGCATCCGTCGGCGAGAGCGCCGCGACGTCATATACGTAGGCCTCACAGGTGGCGTCGAGCAAGGATGGCTCACGGTTGGGGGATGGCTGAGTCATAATCGGCCAGTCTAACTACTTCCTGTGGACTTGCCGAACTCGCTCATCCCCAGGCCACCATATGTTATAAAATCGTCTTAAGTCGGGAGGTTGGTTGATAGCCCACACCCCCGACCAGCACACCCGAATTAGCAAATCTACTACCCGTCCAATCGGCGTTCTGCCAGCGCATCCGCTATCGAGCGTTGGAAAGCGTCATTTTAGAATTGTTTTTGAGACAGCACCGCTTAGGCGGAATCTATGATTTTGAATATGCACCTCGCGTTTAGCCAGATCTTTGAGAAACCGGCTACTCCTGCTGCACAGGTTCTGTACCACGTTCGGCGTACACCGCATGTTGGTCGTGGCGAACTTGTAAAAGCAACAGGACTTTCTCAGCCGACGATTACGCGCGCGGTCACCGCCCTCACGAGCGCTGGCTTGGTTCGGGAACGCCGCGATCTGATCAACACTGAGCGGCCCGGAAGGCCGGTCGTCCCACTAGAGCTAGCTACCTGGCCCGCCGTGATGATCGGCGTGGCAATCGATAAAGATGATGCCCTCATCGGCTGCCACGACGCCCGTGGTCGCCTGCTGCGCGAAGTGGTGGTCAGCGAGTTCGCCAAGAACTACCAGTGCGAAGACGTCCTCGAATACATCATCGCCGCGATCTACCGCATCAAGGGCGACCTGCTCATGCCGCTGCGTAGCATCGCTTTGACGGCCTCCTCCCAACACTGGAATGATTTCTCCGCCATCCGCGAGCGCCTCGAGTTCGAATTCCACGTTCCCACCATCACCGGTAACACCGCAGCTGCCATCGCGCTGGCCGAAATCCAGCACGACGTAACCCAAGAGCAAGTGCTGGTGCTGTGCTCCGATTTCACCACCTCAGCGGCACTAATTACCGATACTGGCGTGTCCATTCCTTCGGAAAACCTCACCGCCGAGCAGTGGCTGACCTACGCCATTGAGGAACTACGCCCGCAGCAGATCGTCTTCTCTGGCTCCTATTTCACGGATCCGGAGAACCGCGAAACCATCCGCAAGCGCTTCAAAGCTGCCCACGGCGACAAGATCATTCTCCGTTTGACCCGCCCCGAGCTGGAATCCCGGCGCACCATTACCCATGCGCTTTCACTGTCCATCCTCAATGCGCACCCGCTGGATCTGGCGAAAGGCTAGCCTATTCGGTTCGCTTTTCGACGCCCGCTTTTCGACGCTACAAGCGACCATGCTCCTTAGATAACTCCACATAGCGCCCAGCGTGGGTGACAAACTCCTGGGTGTTGTCGCGTTTGATCTTCGCCGGGATACCCGCGGCAAGAGTGTTATCCGGAATTTCCTGCCCTTCCAGCACGACTGCGCCCGCAGCAATCAGGCAGCCCTCACCGATCTTTGACCTGCTCAGCAGACCCGACTTCATCCCAACCAGAGTGCCATTACCCACGGTAGTGCCGTGGACCAATGCCATGTGACCGATGGTGACGTCATCGCCGAGGATGCACGGCGCATCCCGGTCGACATGCAGCACGGAGCCATCTTGCACATTGGTCCGGGCACCGATGCGGATCTTGTTCACGTCCGCACGGATCACCACGTTGTACCAGATGCTGGCATCCGGCCCGATTTCCACATCACCGATGATCGTGGCATTCGGCGCCACGAACGCAGAAGGATGAATCTTGGGCGCTTTGCCGTTGAATTCCTTGATCATAGAACCGCCTTCAGCGTCTCGACGCCAGTAAAGTGATGCGCGATCAGCCCAAACTCTTCCGCAGCCGCCACATTGGCCTCATTATCGTCAAAGAAGTGCGTCTCCTCTGGCTTTGTCCCCAGCAATTCCAGGGCCTTGCGGTACGCCTCTGGGTCAGGCTTCTCGACCTTGATGTCACAAGACATCGCCACGCTATGAAAATCCCGGAGCCACGTGTGCCTTTCCTTCACCCTTTCGGCCAACCCCTCGGGAATATTGCTCAGCAATCCAACCCGATGCTGCTCACCAAGACTCGTGACCAAATCAACCATCTCCGGATCCGGCTCCAACCAGCCCGCATAATCCGCCTCGATAGCCTGTTGCACATCGAAGGCCTCCAACTGCAGCCGCTGCTTCACCTGCTCCCAATACTCCTCCGCAGTCACACGACCGGCATCGAAGTCCGGGCGCAAATCCCAATACACCGGCCACAGCTCCGGGCCCGAGCCAGTAGCATCCTCCAGCGCTTTCAGCGCCGACGGGCTTTGAGTTTTCAGCAGGACACCATAAAGGTCGAAGAGCAGATTCATGGCATCTAGGATACGGAGATTTTTCATTCGGAGGCGGGGTGGAGGTGTCAGCTGAGGCGAGGCCGAATTTCTCACACCGGAAGGTCGCGCAGCCCGAAAACTTCCATTCGGTGTGAGAAATTCGGCAGAATCAACCCATGGACTTCTTCGCCCGCCCTGCTGATGTCGTCGCTCCGCTGCTGCTCAATGCCGTCCTCACGCATGACGGTGTCAGCTTGCGAATCACGGAAGTTGAGGCGTATCTCGGCATCAACGATCCTGCTTCCCACGCTGCTCGCGGCCTCACCAATGCGAATGCCGCGCTGTTCGGGCCGCCGGGGCATCTCTACGTGTACCACTCTTATGGCATCCATAAGGCGGGCAATATTGTGGCGCATCCGCATGGCGAATCCGGCGGAGTCCTCATTCGCGCTGGCGAGATTGTCGCTGGTCAGGACGTCGCAAAGCAGCGGCGCGGCCAGGTTGCCCCGCACAAGCTGGCGTCGGGTCCGGGGAATGTCGGCAAGGCGCTCGGCCTGCTTATCGACGACAATTCCACGCCAATCTCCCTCAATTCTCGCGGCGCATTCAGCCTCGAACTCCCAGCTCAACCGGCGGAATTTGTTTCGGGGCCGCGAATTGGCATCACCAAGAATCCTGAGGCACCTTTGAGGTTTTGGATCCTCGGTGAGCGGACGGTCTCGGGCAGGAAAACCCCTATCTAAACGGCACTTCGCCGATCGTGCGTCGTAGTTTGCGGGTACGCAGCCGAGCCGGATCAGCGGCTAGCGCCTCCACGGCGTGCACGGCGCACATGACGTGAGCCTCCTTGGAGGAGGAGTAGAAGGCTTGCGCGGCGGCCGGCAACTTGGGAACGGCGTGGAGCGGCAGGTCAGAGACGGAAAGTAGGGTGCCGTAGGGGACGCGGTATCGGTAGCCGTTGGCCGCGAGAGCAGCGGATTCCATGTCCACTGCCACCGCGGTAGAGCCGCGGAGTTGCTTCCAGAGTCGCTTGGGGGTGTGCCATTCCCAGTTGCGGTCGTCGGTAGACAGTACGGTGCCGGTGCGCATGAGTTCGGCGTCGTCGCCGTAGATGGTTCGGACGGCGGATTCGAGGGCGCGCTGCACTTCGGGGATCGCGGGGATGGGGAGGTCGTTGGGCAAGTGCCCGGAGAGGATGTGGTCGCGGCGCTGGTAGGCGTTGCCGAGGATGAGGTCGCCGATGCGCATGCGGCCGTCGAGTCCAGCGCAATGGCCGATCATGATCCAGCATTCGGGGCGCAACACTGCGAGGCAGTCGGTGATGGTCTTGGCGTTGGAGGGGCCAACGCCAATGTTGATCATGGTGATGCCATCGCCGGCCTCGGTGACCAGGTCATAGCGTGGCATTTGTACGCCATCACGTGGTACCTCGAGCGAGGTGTAGCGGCCGCCGGCGGATTGACCGAAGCGCACAAACTCGGTGGTGTGCATGTTGTAGTTGGTGAAGAGGATGAATTTCTGTACCGATTCCACGGGGAGCCCGGTGTAGTGCTCGATGCGTTTGCAGGCAATGTCGAAGCGTTGGGCGGTGAAGTGGAACAGTGGCAGTTCTTCGCCGTGGAAGGCTCCCCATTCGCCGTCGATAATCGCGTCGTCAACAGCGTCGAGGGAGGGACGCGGCAGCTTCGATGCCGGTGAGCGTTCGATCGCGGGTGCATCGTCGATGTACTCGGGCGGGATCTGTTCCCCGGAAGCTCCGACGAAGATCTCGCACGGGTAATTGCTGCTGAGGCGCTCCAGCTGCTCCAATAAGTAGGAGCGGATCAGGGCAGGCCGGGAGAGAGTGGCGGCGTAGCGACCGGCACGATCCACATAGCCAAAAGGTTCAGTGCGGTCGATGGGGCGCCATTCAAGGACATCCACCACAAGCTTTGGGTAAACCACCTGTTCATAGCCATCTGCGGTGTCGCGTTGCAGCAGTTCCAGACCGAGATCAGTGGCGGCACCATAGAGCTCGATCAGCTTATCGACGGCCTCAGCCGGGCTTCCCATCTGTTCCATATTCGTCAGCCTATCTGTGAACAGGAAAGGCTGCAGCGACGGGAAACTGCCCGTATCCCAAGCCCGTATCCCAAGCCCTAGCCTCCGAACAGCTCCGCAGTTGTCACCGCTCCCCCGCTTTCTGCAAACTCAGCCCGCGCTGCCGCCAACAACGCAGGATCAGCAACGAGGTCCACCGCTACTTGCGCGAGCCCAACTGCAGCATCTTCCAAGGCCACCATCCCGTCTTCAGAGGCTGCTGCTTCCCGCAGCTCGGCGGTATGCAGGGCCACACCAACGGGCGCGATTTTCACCATCGGGTGGATTCCCGGCACGAGGTGGGACACATTACCGAAATCGGTGGAAGCAGCGAGCGTTGCGGGGATGACACCAGCTGGAATCGCGGTGCGTCCCCGCCGAGACTGCGTTAAAGCCCACCGGGACACCATGGCTTCGTTATTGCGCACGGGCAACGTTGCTGGATCGGGGTCCCAGTCCAACTCAACGGCCACCCCAGCCATGAGCGCAGCGCCTTCTAGGATTTCGGAGACGCGGGTGGAAAGCTCCAGCAGTGTTTCTGGGTAGAGCGAGCGCACGTTCAATAGCAGGGACGCAGCGTCTGGGATGATGGAGGGCCGCTCGCCGCCGGTCGGGATCACGGCATGCACACGATCTGAGGGCGGCATCTGTTGGCGCATCAGCCCGATGCCTTGGTAGGCCAAGGTGACGGCATCGAGGGCGTTGCGTCCCATGAATGGTTCGGAGGATGCGTGTGCCGAAACTCCGCGGAAGGTCGCATGCAGGGTGCGCCGGCCAACCCACACGTGGCTACCGATGTCATAGGAAAAGGGGTGGATCATTGCGGCGGCGTCGATGCCTGCGAGCATGCCGGAGCGGATCATTAGCTCCTTGCCGGCGCGCCCTTCTTCTGCCGGAGTGCCGAGCAGCACCAGCCGTCCCTGGAAGTCCGAATCCTGCAGTGCTGCCACCGCTCCGAGGAAGCCGCCAACTCCGGCGGTACCGATGAGGTTGTGCCCGCAGGCATGGCCGATGCCAGGAAGGGCATCGTATTCGCTGAGCAGCGCGATGGTGGGGTGCTCCGCCGGGTCGAATTCGGGGGTGCTCCACGTCGCCCGAAAGGCCGTTTCCAGCCCATGCGCTCCCAGCTCCACATCAAAATCGGATAGCAATGCGGCAAGGCGCTGCTGCGCGTAGGTTTCCTCGAAGGCAACCTCCGGCTGGGCATGGATGTCCCGCGCGGCGGATTCCAGGGCGGGCTTTAGCTTTGCGACGGCAGCAGCCGCCTGCTCCCACAGCGCAGCCTGCTCCGGATAGGCATCGAGGGCAGTCGGTGGTGGGGTCAGTTCTCCGATGGCGGTGTCCATCTGGTCATTGACGCGTGCGAGGTAAGCAGAAGAAACCACAGTGAAACCCTTTACTTTGCGATCATGATGTCCGCGCCCGGACCAAGTGGCAGGCCTGTCAGGTACCAGACAAACAGGATGAGTACCCAGGAAAGCCAGAACGGAACCACGAATGGCACTAGGCGGCTCATCAAAGTGCCGAGTCCTGCTTCCGGTTCGTAGCGGCGCAGCAGTCCAAGCACCACGATCATGTACGGATTGAGTGGCGTCATTACCTGGGTCGCGGAATCGCCAACGCGGAAGGCGGCCTGGATGAAGGCTGGTTCGTAGCCGAGCAGGGCAAACATTGGAACGAAGACGGCTGCCATGAGCGTCCACATCGCGGAGCCGGAGATGATCACCAGATTGAGGCAGGAGGCGAGGATGATGAAGGCGAGGATCGCCACGAATCCGGTGAGGTGCATGTTTTCTAGAAACGCCGCGCCTTTGACTGCAGTGAAGGTGCCGATGCCGGTCCAGGTAAATAGCGCCACGAACTGGCCGAGGATGAAGGCCAGGACTAGGAAGCTGGTCATGTCCTTCATCGCATAGCCCATCATCTCCACCATGTCAGAGGTGCTGCGAATATTGCCGACGATCCAGCCATACACCAAACCCAGGATCATAAAGTAGGCGAAGACCAGGAAGACAATGGAGTCCATCAGCGGGGACTTGGGCAAAAACTGGCCAGACTCGTTGCGCCACGGCGAGCTCGGTACCAGTACCGATGCAAGCACCAGCACCGTAAGCGCGAAACCTGCGATCAGGGACCACCACAATGCCTTGTTTTCCGTAGCGCTGAGCTGTGGGGAGAGTTCCTCACCGTTTTCGTCGCGGTCACCGCGTGTCTTAGCTTCCTCCGGGTCTACGGTCTCTTCCACTGGTACGCCCAGCTTGACCATGCGAGGCTCTAGAACTTTGTCCGTAATATAGCCGGAAACCAGACCCAGGATTAGGGCGGAGACGAAGTTGAAGTAGAAGTTAGACATCGGGTTTGTCTCGGTCGCCCCGGCATCCGGAATGGAGGTCATCACCGCATTGGTGATGCCAGCGAACAGTGCATCAAGACTAGTTGGGAAGAAGGAGGTGGAGTAGCCAGCTCCTACCGCGGCGAAGCCACCCAGCAAGCCCGCGACGGGGTGTCTACCTGCCGCTTTGAATACCATCGCCGCGAGTGGTGGAATAACCACCCAGGCAGAGTCAGCCATCACCGAGGCTGAAACACCGACGATGCCCACCGCATACGGCAGCGTCCAGCGCTTGGCGGAGGCAAATAGTTTACGAACCAAGGCGCTCAGCATGCCGGAGCGTTCAGCAACACCGACGGCCAGCAAGATTGGCAGCACCGTTAGCAGTGGCGGGAAGCCAATGTAGTTTTTGCCCAGGTTGGTGGTGAACCACGCCATTCCTTCGGAGGTAAACAGGCCTTTGATGCGAAGTTCTTCCGCGCCTGGCACCGCCACTTTCAGCCCCATCACTGCCATGATCGTGGACAGCACACCCGTGATCAAGAACAGGATAAGAAAGAGGGTGAAGGGCTCCGGCAGTTTGTTGCCCACCACTTCAATGCCGTTGAGCAGGCGGCCACCCAGGGACTCGCCGCTTTTCGACGTCCGGTTCTTCCTCCCCATCGCCTTCGCCATCGTCATGACTAGTGTCCTTTCCGCACTGTTCCAGCCGCCCCTTTGTGATCCAGGACATACTTTCGGCGAGATTAACAAGCGGAACCTCTCCACGGGAACACTGAGGCGAGATTGTTATCGGAAGGTAACTATCTCGGGATGATCAGCGGCACGCCCGTCTCCGGATGCTCAAGGCGCAAAATCGGTTGCCCATACACCTCGTGCACACGTTCCTCCGTCAGCACGACTTCCGGGGTGCCTTCTGCAACTATTTCCCCGGCTTTCATCATGATGATGCGATCGGCATAACGGGCCGCCAGGTTGAGATCGTGGAGCACTACAATCACCAAGGCCCCAGCTTCACGAGCAGCCCGTGCGCGCCCCAGGACTAGTTCCTGATGCCGTAGGTCTAAGGCTGCGGTAGGTTCATCTAGCAGCACGATGGGCGTGGTCTGGGCGTCGGTACGCGCAAAATTGCAGCGCGCAAATTCCCCGCCGGACAGGGTCATTGTGCTGCGGTCCCTGAGGTGACTGAGCTCAGAAGTTGTGATCGCGCGCTCAACTATTTCACTATCCAGGACCTCATCCAATGGGTACGGCAAACGCGCCATGTGGACGAGTTCGGCCACACTAAAACCGAACCGGGCCTCATTCGTCTGGAGCATTACCGCGCGCTTGCGGGCTAGCTCTTTAGTGTTCCAACTTTGCAGCGCACGTCCTTCCAGCAACACCTCGCCGCTATTAGCCGGATAGTCTCCTGCTAGCAAGCCCAGCAAAGTGGACTTTCCGGCACCATTGGGGCCCACGAGGGCAACCAGCTCCCCGGAGAAGAAGTCACAGTTCAGGTTGATGAGCAACCTATGTCCATCGACCTCGAAGCCAGCATCACGAACAGAAATGACGCCGTTCACCACGTGCCTCTCTTCTCGCGCAGGACTAAGAAAAGGAAGAAGGGGGCGCCGACCAGTGCAGTGAAGAGCCCGATCGGGATTTCGGTAGGAGGAGCGATAATCCGGCTGGCGGTGTCAGCGGCCACGAGCAGCGCTGCGCCAGCAATGGCTGAAGCTGGCAGCAGGGAGCGATGTAGTGGGCCGACTATGAAACGCAGAATGTGCGGCACCACCAAGCCCACGAATCCGATGCTGCCAGCAAAGGCCACCGCAGCTGCGGTCAACATCGCGGTAGCTAGGATCACCAGCAAGCGGGCCTTGGCTACGTTGAGCCCAAGGTGTTGCGCCTGCCGCTCCCCCAGCGTCAGCACATCTAATGCCCGAGAGAGGAACGCCATGCACGTCACCCCTACGAGGAATACTGGAAGCACCACAGTTACTTGTAGCCAAGTGACCTTGGATAAAGACCCCATCTGCCAAAAGACGAGCGTCTGCAGTTCGGAGTCGTTGGCAATGTAGGTGAAGAAGCCCACTACCGCCTGGCAGGAGGACCCGAGGGCAATGCCAACCAACAGCATCCGCGCGGTACCACGGTTGCGCTTCGGGCGCGCGAGAGCGTAGACCAAAAGCGTGATTGCTAGCCCAGCGAGGAAAGCTCCCATTGGAACCATCCATTGCGTGCCAAGCTTCTGGAATAGCCACGTGTTTTCGAAGGCAGCAGACAGCACAATCGCCCCCACAGCGCCGACGCTTGCCCCGCTAGTTACGCCCACGATTCCGGGATCAGCAAGTGGATTGTTGAACAGGCTTTGCAAAGCGGCGCCAGAGATTGCCAAGGCTGCCCCCACCATGGCGCCCATGATGACTCGCGGGACACGTAACATCCAGACGACGTTGATGTCACGGGTTGTCAGGTCCCCCGCATCAAGCACACCGAGCTTTAGCGCAAAGATTTGCCACACATCCAGGATCGGAATTCTCAGTGGACCCAAGGAAACTGCGAGGACTGCCAACAGTGTCAACGCAGCGCAACCGACTGCAAGAACTACAGATACAGATGCACGTCGTCCTGCCGAATCAGCATTAGCAGGGTTGGGGCTCTTCCGCAGCATTAGTTTCCAAACTCTGCAGCTAACGCTTCAGCAAGCGCGATAGCGCCGACGCCTAATTCCGGACTGGTGTAGCGCACTTGAGCATCCGGCATGACGATTACCCGCTGCTCCTTGCCCGCGGCGGTGTCTTTCAGTGTCGGAAACGCCGCCCACATTCCGTCTTCGCCACCCCACTTCTTCAGGTCAGATTCCGCAACCAGGATGATCTCTGGGTCTGCAGCGAGGATGCCCTCGTTGCTGAACTCGCGAGAGAACCCACGTAGCCCCGATTCCGCACCGACAGAAGTCAGTCCCATTTCTGTTACTAGTTCAACTCCGGGAGTACCTTTTCCTGCCACTGAGTTCTGCCCTCCAGCGCCGGTGGCGGTCACTTGAATCACCCGCTTTCCCGAGATGTTGCTGGACTTGACCTTGTTATCAGCTTGTTTAAGCTGCGCGGATATTTCCGTGGCTAGCTTTTGTCCTGCCTCCGCGGCCCCCACATACTCAGCGACGGCCTTGATCTTGTCCAGCTGCGGCTGCTGGTCATCAACAACCACAGCTCCCATAGCTACATCGCGGAACTGCTGGGCTACCGCACCATGCCGCTTGGTGTTATCCCCAATGAATAGGGTGCCATCAATGGCGAGCAATCCCTCGGCGCCAGAATCCTTGCTGAATTTGTAGTGTTGTTCTGCGCAGATGCCCTCGGGTGAAGTGGAATCCTCTGACGCAGCGTAGATCTTCTCAGACAGGCCGAGAGCACCGAGGGTCGCAGAGGTGCCGTCTCCCGCGGAGACAATTTTGCTAATGTCCGTTACCGCGACTTCAGCACCCGTACCGTCCTTGACGGTCACCGGCAGCTGCGATGCGGCTGTCACGCCCGAATGATCGGCTTCAGAGGCAACGTGGATCCACTGCTCATTCAAAATCAACCCTGTGGCAGCCTCCTGTCGCGCTTTGGCAATGCACGCGGCCCGTTCGGACACGCTCGCCGAAGGCGCGGCAGCATCACTGCCACGCTCCGCATTCGATGTGGTGCACGCCGTCAATGCAAGCAACGCAATTGTTGCGGGGAGGGAAAGCCATGAGCGGGATTGTGAACGCATAGGGTGTTGCCTTTCATAGGAGCGATGACTGGCTGCCATGTCCCATCGAGACAGGCGCGACTTATAGACATGCCGACTCGGTGGCGAGGAAATATGGTCGTGTGCCAGAAGTGTTAACTCTCTACATCAGAAATCTGCACGGCAGAAGCCCTGATGAGAGGGGAAGTCTTTTCCAAAAGACACCGTTAAGTTAGCATAGGCTAACCTTTGTTGTCTATGACTTTGCACCCCTTAGGAAGGACTCGCATGTCCACCGCCGCTCCACTTTCATGGCCGCCCCTCAACCCCAGCAATGCCGAAGCCCTGGAAGACGCATTAGTCACTCTCCTAGAAGCAGCGGCGCAAGACGGTAGCCTGACGGACAAGTGGGCACTACTCAGCGCTCAGGGCACGCCAATTATGCACCCAAAGTGCGGTGCCGCCACTTTCCTCTTTCGGGCCCCGTCCGGAGACACTGACATCAAGAACGTTCATCTGTCACTCAGCCGGCTCACGGATAAGGCGAACTTTGAACGGGGGCTTATGAAGAGAATCGCAACGACTGATTATTGGGTTCGCACCATCGATCTGCCGCCGACCTATCGCGGCTCCTATGGTTTCCAGCCACTTAGCGCGCAGCAGCTAGCCACGAGAGGACACATTCCACCACCCCACAATTCTTGCCGCACGCTGCCAGACCCCAATGCTCGCGAGCACCTCTTTTTAGACGGCAAACTCGGGGCGTCGATTATCGCCGGCACCGGCGCGCCACCCCAGCCAGCCTGGCCCGCGGCCCCGACCCCGGATGCCTTAACTCAGCTCCATGGCACCTTAATTAAGGACACGCTGCTAGACCACGCCGGCCAGCCGCTTCCCGTATACCTTTATCTGCCCGAGCAGCCCGAAAACGATGTCCCCTTATTAACCTTGTTTGATGGTGAAACCTGGTTTCCTCGGTTACAGCTCCCGGCAGCGCTGGAATCGAGCGCCAGCAAGATGCCTCCCATCGCAGTGTTTGGGGTGTGCAACTCCAGCACCGCACAACGCAAAGATCGGCTTGGCGCCAATCACGCCTTTTTGGACTTCATTAGCTCAGTAGGCACCACGTGGGCAGTTGAAATGGCACGCACTCACGGCGTACGCATTAATCGAGAAAACGGCAATATTTTGGCAGGGCAATCCCTTGGCGGACTGTCGTGCCTCTATATGGCCCGCTTCTTTCCGGAACGCTATTGCGCAATGATCGCCCAGTCACCGTCGCTGTGGTGGACCCCAGACGGCGCATCTAAGCCACGGGACCTTGAAATACCACGAAATGATTGGATCACTTCACAGTTTTGGAGCGCGCCACCCAACTCGACACTCCCCACTCTCCATCTCAGCGTAGGTGCCCGCGAGAACACTAGCGTTGCCAAGCTTCATGTCCTGCAGCTGACACTCAAGGCAGCGGGATGGCCCGTCGAACTGCACACTTACGACGGCGGGCACGACTTCGCTTGGTGGCGGGGCGCGCTTTTCGATCAGCTCCACCCCCTGATCGACGCCAACGCTTTTCGACGTCCGTCGCACCTCGTTCAAAGCTGAATGCTGCAAGCACAGGTACCCGAAATAGGATTGTTATAGGAGGACACCTTTCCCGGAATGGATGTAAGCCGATTCCATATGTACAACCTATTTAAAAAACAGCTCTTCACTTGGCATTTCGGCACGTTATCCTCCAGTCTGAGCTGAGGGCTCAGGCAACAGATCGCCGCCCGAAAAGGCGCAAGCATTGTTCCCAAAGTGACCACCGTGAAGGTTGTCGACATGGCAATTTTTGGTCAAGTATGCAATATTGATCACCATGACTTCTTTATCTCGACGTGCCCTCGCTACTTTTGCCCTGACCACCGGCATTGCAGCTGCTCCTGCAGTAGCTCACGCCGACCAGGTCGACCAGGCCCTGGCAGCACTGCCAGCAGGACAGATTTCCTGCGAGCAGGCCACCAAGTACTGGACCAACGAAGCTGACTACAACGACAAGGTCGCCAAGGCACAAATGCTTGCCATGGTTGACTCCCGTGGCCCACAGATTCAAGATGCCCTTGGCCGCATCGACGAAGCTGCAAACCGCTGTGGACTCAAGGGCGGCGGCGCACCTGCCCCGGCCCCGGCACCAGCACCAGAAGCTCCCGCACCAGCTCCTGCTGACAACGGCGGCGCACCAGCACCGCAGGCACCAGCTCCAGCTCCCGCACCTGCCGACAACGGTGGTGCACCAGCACCCGCCCCAGCACAGGCAGCTCCAGCTGGCGCTATCAATCTCGCAGCACCAGGAATGCCTTCCTACAATGTGCAGCTCCCAGGTGGCCAGTGGGTCACCCTGCCAAACCTTCAGCAGATCGTTGCAGACTTCCTAGCTAAGTACGGCATCCACATCTAAACCTGCCGAAACAAGCGTTAATCCCACTGCCATCGCAGTGGGATTTTTTATGTGTCTATCCGCAGTAGACCTGGACCGCTCTTGACAATCCCCTGCCGACCGGCCCTATGTCTTTCCATTTCAACTTGATCACGGTACTGTAAAGCTCGGCCGAAGTTTCGCGTGGAAAACCTTAGGTGGAATAGCTATGAATTCCACTTGCAATTCCCAGGACATAGGATAATCTAACCACTATGCACACTAGTCACATCAGTCACACACGTAACGTGTGGACGCGCGCTATCATCGCAACCATTGTCGCGATCACGCTCCTGTTCACTTTTACCCCAGCCGCAAAGGCTGCCAACCGTGACTGGCTGCGTCCAGGCTGTTCTTGGGCGGCCCAGGGCAACTGGATCCAGGCTTGTGAAGTGTGGTCCCCAGCCAACAATCGCAATATGCTGGTCTTCATCCAGGCTTCCAGCGCTGGTGGCGACGGTGGCCTTTATCTCCTTGATGGCGCACAGGTTGGCAAGCGTGACTCCAACTGGGCTTCCTACTCCACCGTTCCCGCTAACTATGCGGATGAAAACGTGACTCTGGTTATGCCGGCCGGCGGCGCAGGCGAGTTCTACTCCGACTGGGCCGCACCAGCTACCAGCAGCCTCTCATCCGGCCCTCAGCGTCCAATGTGGGAATCCTTCCTCGCATACGAGCTCCCAGGATACTTGCAGCAAAACTTCGGAGTATCGCCAAACCGCAATGCTATTGCAGGCGTTTCCATGGGCGCGATCCCAGCACTGACCCTGGCAGCGCACCACCCAGACCAGTTCCGTCAGGCGCATGCCCTTTCCGGTTTCATTGACCCGGCGATGGCTACCCACGTAGGCATGATCGCAGGCTTCAGCGTCGCCATGCTCATCAACGCTGGCGCGTTCATTTGGGATTGGTGGAGCTGGAACCCACTCGAAGCCAGCGCCCGCGCCCTACATGCAGATCCAGTAGCTAACGCAGGTAAGCTTCGCGACGGCGGTGTTGATGTGCACGTATGGTCCGGCAACTCTCACCCTGGCCCCGGCGAGTCCTACCCAGGCTCCCTTGGCCCAGATGCTATTTCAATCCATGGCGAGACGCTGATCAACATGTCCACCGACTCCTTTACCACCAAAGCGCGCAACCAGGGACTTAATGTCCATCGCCACTTCGGCAACGGACTACACACCTGGCAGCCATGGGGTCGCTACATGAGCGACCACAAGGGCGATGTCCTCTGGGCAATCGGCTAGAAACGGACCCCTACAAAGCCCCCATTACCCCCGTAATGGGGGCTTTGGCGTTAGAAAAGAGTTTTCTCAGCAAACCTTAAGGGTGAAAATATGCGCCCTGGAGATGTAACGCAGTTGAAACCAATTAACAGGCACTTTGTTCGCTCCTCTACAGTTTTATTCATATTTATGAATTCGTTATGCCTAAGAATCCGGCAAATGCATACCTGTACAGGGGCTTCACTCGCTAGAAAACCACCCCAGCGGGGAGACTTTAACCGGAATGTGTCATAAGATTCTTCCTGAAGGTTGCGACCACCGCAGCCGAAGGTGCAAGCAAAAGCACTCACATCCATACAAACTGTGAAGGATCACTTCATGCGTAAGTTCGTAAACGTCACCATCGCGGGCGCTACCGCCGTTGCACTAACCTTCGGCGCTACCTCCGTTGCAAACGCTGGCATCTCCTCTGAGGTTGGCGACCAGTGGGAAGCTGACCAGGACGCCGTCGGCACCGACATTTGGGGCTCTTCCAACAAGGACTCCGAAGATCTTCCTGAGTGGGCTGGCAACATGCGTGCCCTCACCTACGCTGGCATCGGCGCAGCAGTCTTCTCCATGCTGATCGCTCCTGCATACAACTTCCTGGCTTACAACAACATCCTCCCACTTCCTAAGTGGTAATCAACCCTTCTCTCTAACCCAACCCAGTCGGGTTGAAAGGAAAACAAAATGCGTAAGTTTAAGAACGCTGCAGTTGCATCCGTAGCTGCTGTTGCACTGACCCTGTCCGGCACCGCAGTTGCGACTGCTGAGCCAGTCCAAGAGGCTGAGCTCTCCACCACCTCTTCCGAGTGGGGCATCTGGCTCAATGGCGATCAGCCATCCAACGGCCAGGATGGATTCGGCGAGGAAGTTGACTCCGACGCTCCTGCATGGATGAAGTTCTGGAATGTCGGCTTGAAGACCCTCGCTGGCGGTGTCATCGGTGGCGCAATCCTCGCAGGCTTCAACTGGCTCAAGCACGAGGGCATCATCATCTAATTGATGACTAGTCAGTAGGATCGTATGTAGTGGGTTCCTTTTTGGGACCCACTTTTTACGTAATACAAGGAACCGCTGTACCGAAACACAATTCGGCACAGCGGTTCCTTTGACTGTCGGCACCCCCTAACGGCGGAAGTACTCCACAGTTCGACGCACCCCCTCCTCAATACCCACCTTCGGCTGCCACCCCAACACGTCCTTAGCCCGCTCGAAAGATAAGGCAGAGCGAGGAACGTCGCCAAGCCGCGCGGGCGCAAACTCCGGATCGTCAACCGCACCCGCAGCAGCTGCTACCAAAGAGTGC